>DATHTS010000916.1:0-4269 GCA_035462935.1 Pyrinomonadaceae bacterium | reverse complement strand
AAAAGTTTGGCTCCAAATCGGCGCGATTTGATTGCGCCTGCCGGAAATCAAAGCGCCGCCGAAATCCTTGTCGAAAAAGTATTTCCCTCTAACCGTTAAAGTAAAAATTTCATACGGCTGAACCGAAAGCGGTTCGGTTTCGGCGTCGGAATTTTCTCTTAGTTTTTGCTGCGCTTCTTTCGTAACCGCTTCGGTATATCTGCGGGTATAGATGCGGTTGGTAACGCCGTATTCGATTTCGTTGGTGTCGGTGATCGTGTCAATGTAATCGAAGCGGATGATTTTATTGAAATTATCCACGCCTTTGATAAATCGGTAAGTCAAAAACGGCTCGATGACGTGGCGGAAGCGGAAGGCGTCCGATTCGCCGTAGTAATTTTTTGCCAGAGCGACCGGGCGAACGTCAAATTCAAACTCGCCGTATTTGCGAATCACATCGCGCCCGACGACGCGGCGGAAATCGTTGAAGGAATTTGAATAATAAGTTACACGCGCCGCTCCGGTAGCCGTGAAATTAAAATATTTCGTGTAAAAAGGAACGGTAAGCTGCGGGTAAATATCGAAACGCTGACCGAGCGCGGGCGATACGACCGGATCGCTTCTCGTTTGCCGACGGTAAAGCAGAAGATTATCAACTTCCTCGCGCCGGGCAATTCCTTCCAGACTCGTTTTGAAAGAAAAATAAGCGTTCTCGAAAAAGCGCAGAGGCGTCGGGCGTTTTTCAAAATTTACGCTCGGCAGATTTCTGGTTTTGACGCGCACATTCGGAATCGAAATCACCTGCGAACGAGCCAGAATATTCATTGTGTAGGAGTTCCAGCTTTTGTTGACGTAAACCTGCGAGACTTCTATCGGGGAAATTACCTGCTGGATTCCGTCGGAAAAGACTTGCCGGAAAGCGAGATTTGAAGTCAAGCGAACATCGGCGACCGCCGTGAAACCGTTGGGAAAATAATGCACGCCGTCGGCATAAACGAGCGTTCCGCCCTGATCGGGATTTTCGGCGCTTTCGGAAGAGCCTAAAATCCGGTCCTGCACGCCGTAAAAACCGAAGTTCAGATACGAGCGCGAGTTGGCGCGGGTGCGAAAATCCATTCCGTAGCCGATGCCCCGCCCGGTAAAAAGGTCTCCGCGAATGGTAACGTCCGCCGAGCGCCCGAGAGTTTGGTAATACGCGCCGGAAACCCGAAAGCCTTTATCCTGGGAAAAACCGAAGGTCGGCGTCAAAAATCCCGATTGGCGGTCGCGCCGCTCGATTGGAATCGAAAGATACGGGAAAGCCAGAACGGGAACATCTTTTATACGAAATTTCGGTCGTTTCAGCTTTACCTTATCATTCGGCTGGATGACGGCTTCGTCGGCGGTAAAGCTCCATTTCGGCACGGCTTCCTCGCAGGCAGTGAATTTCCCGTTGGTAACGCGAATCTCGTTTAGCCCGACTCTTTCCACACGGTCGGCGGTAAAATAAATGACCGTTCCGTCGTTGGTTTGATTTGTAAAGCCGGTCGAATCTTCAAAAAAACCGAGCTTCGTCTCGTAATTCCAGACGCCGCGCACACCCGTTATGCGCTGATCTTCGCCCTGATCGAAAACGACGCTGCCTTCGGCGACGATTTTATTCTCGGCTTCATAAACCGTGATTTTATCGGCTTGCAGGCGATAAACGCCGTAACGCGCATCAACGTTTCCCTCGTGAACATAAATACGTTTTCCCTCTTCGCCTTCTACGGTAACTTTTAATGAATAAACATATAATTCACCATCGCCGCCTTCCGGTGTGTAACCGGATTGCTGTCGTTGCTTTGGCGCTCGGATGTCTTGTTCGGGCGCGATTGGATTGACGTTCGGCGTGTCGGTTATCGGGTTGGCGACTTTTTTTTCAACCGGATTGGTTTCCTGTGCTTGAACAAAAAAGGAAAACGTCAGCAAAATAAATGTGATGGTAAAAGCAAATTTTGCAAGCATACAGCGACTGATGAACTGTTTAGATGCTAACACGGCGGAAAATCGTAATCAATTTGAATGGAAAACGGATAATGGATAATGGATAATAAAAAATAGGATTTCCAATTTTCCGTTATCCGTTTTTCATTTTATGAATAAGCCAAGCGTTTTAGTCGTCGAAGACGAAGAATTGATGCGCTCGATTTTGCGGCAGCTTTTGGAAGAAGCCGATTATGGAGTTTTTACCGCGGACAACGCGGAAAATGCGCTGGAAATTTTTTCCGTCAACGAAGTTTCCGTTACTCTGACCGATATAAAAATGGCTGGAATGGACGGGCTGGAATTGCTCGACCAGATCAAGACGATTGACGCGGACGCGCTGGTGATAATTATGACGGCGTATTCTTCGGTTGATTCGGCAATTGCGGCGCTTAGAAAAGGCGCTTACGATTACATCACAAAGCCTTTTGTCAACGAAGATTTGCTGCAAACCGTCAAAAACGCCATTCGCCAGCGCGAGCTTTTCACGGAAAACCGCGTTTTGCGGCGCGAGCTTAATAAGCATTACAGCTTTTCCGAAATCATCGGCACGAGCGACCGTTTACAGGATGTTTTTCGTCTGGTCGAAAAAGTTGCCGACACGAATATTTCAATTTTAATTCAGGGGGAATCGGGGACGGGAAAGGAATTAATCGCCCGCGCGCTTCATCACAACAGCTCGCGTTCGAGCAAACCGTTTTTGGCGGTCAACTGCGGCGCGCTGCCGGAAACGCTTCTGGAAAGCGAGCTTTTCGGACATACAAAAGGCGCGTTTACTGATGCCAAAACCGATAAAAAAGGGCTTTTCCGTTCTGCAGAAGGCGGCACTATTTTTCTCGATGAAATTGGCGAGATGCCCTTATCTTTGCAGGTAAAACTCCTTCGCGCTTTGCAGGAACACGAAGTTACGCCCATCGGATCTTCGCTGCCCGTAAAGCTCGACGCTCGAATTATCGCCGCGACAAATAAAAATCTGGAAAAAGAAGTTGAAGAAAATCGTTTTCGTGAAGATTTGTTTTACCGGCTGAACGTCGTCGAAATAAATCTTCCGCCGCTTCGGGAACGCCGCGAGGACATTCCGCTTCTGGCAAAGCATTTTGCCTCGAAAGCCGCCCGCGCTCAAAAGGCGAGCGAAAAGCCGATTGCAAAAGAAGCGATGGCGGCGATGGTAAATTACAATTGGCAAGGCAACGTGCGCGAGCTCGAAAATGCGATAGAGCGGGCGTTTATCCTGAGCGGGGCGGAAATTGATCTGGAAAGTCTACCGCCGAAAATCAGAATCGGCGCGGAAAACTCTTTGGAAATGCGCGACCCGGACGGCTTGCGCCCGACGCTCGAAGAAATGGAACGCCGATATATTTTGGAAATTTTACGGGCAGTCGAAGATGACAAAACGCAGGCGGCAAATATTCTGGGAATTGATCTTTCGACGCTTTATCGCAAGCTGAAAAGATACGAGGAAGTTTGATTTTTACATCGAATATAATTCCAGCACAAAAAAATCGGTTTCGCTAATCCGCGTTAATCTGCCGTTATTAAACGGCGCGATAATAAAATCATTTGCGGCATATGCCGTTCCCTTTAAAGTTTCATCGCCGGAAAGCTGGCTCTGCGTGGTAAGTTCGGCAGGAAACCAATCTTCGGCTTCGAGCGTCGCTTCGGCGGGAGGATTATGTTTTTCGGCTTGCTCGATAACTTTTTTCATATCTTCCGGCGAGAATTTTAAGACGGCTATTAATCGGCGCTGATTTGAAACGGGCGCTTTATTGTCATTACTCTGAGCGACCGGTTCTTCGCGCCAGTCGGCTTCTTCGGGCATAAAAGGAAGATTTATAATCTTTCCGAGTTCAGCCGCGCTGTCTTTCGGCGGAGTGTCTTTGTTAACAATATTTATCGTTTGATTTGTGTTAGATGCGTTTGAATTGGCATTTGCGTTAATGTCGTCATAAACCTTGCAGGCAGGAAGCCAGCAAAGACTTAATATAAGGAGGTAATTTAGAATTTTCGGTGCGGCGGTCACTTGGGTAATTGTAGAAAGTTTGCGTAAAGATTGCAATTATGCCATTTTGTTCATAAAGTTTTCGGGGTTTAAATAAATAAACACGGCTGCTTTGCTGACGCGACATTTGCGTGCAAGCCGCTCATGTTGCGACCCATTAAATTATTCTTTATTAATCGAACTTTCGACAAAAACCTTTAAAGAAATTGAGTAAAAAAAGAAGTCCGCAATTACGGACTTCTTTTAGGTTTAGTCGCTGACTACTTTCCACACTTAGAATTATTTTT
>DATHTS010000915.1:0-4333 GCA_035462935.1 Pyrinomonadaceae bacterium | reverse complement strand
GAAATAAAGATGAATCATTAATGACCAGAAGTGCCGAAAATTTAATAGCTGAAATAAATGAAAAGGATTATGGAAACCTTAAAAATTGAAGATTTACTTCCGGAATGCGAAAAATGCGAGGGAAGCGGAAAATTGGAAAATCCTGCGGTGAAGCAACAGAACCGCGGATTTAGTCACAGATTAGTATATGCAGATCCCGTCGATTGCGATCAATGCAGCGGAAAGGGCGTAATTCCGACGGAACTCGGCAGAACCCTTATTGAGTTTTTCCGAAAAGCGAAACAAAAATATTTATTGTAGTAATTCCCGAAATTGATTATCCGAACTAAAGATTCAAATATTGAAATTATCTGATAATATTACGCGCTTGTTTAAGAAAAGCAATAAATTTGCCGCTGGGGAAGTCTTTTTTATTTAACCCTAATTCATCCCAGAGATCAAAGATTTTGTTTTCATCCTCATTTGGCTCACGCCCGCCTCCGCCTGAAGAAGCGCAGTCGGAAGTTACCAATGACAAATTTACCGGACCCTCATCTATGGAAACGCGAATACAGACGGGATGACCATCTTTTCTTAAACCGTTAATTTGTTGATTTATCCAGTGTTCATCAATACCAGCAAGATTATCAAACCGCAGTTCGTTTGCTCCAATTTTCAGATTGACCATAATACCTCTTTAAAGTCTAATTTTATAGAACATTATACTATTGTTGTATAATGTATGCAACTAAGTATTATAGGCTGGACAATCACTCTAATTCATTTAAGTTCAAAAAAACAGGTATTGAATTCCGTTACCAATACGTTACCAAAAGTTGAACAGAAACGAATAAAATTGAACAGTTGAACCACTTCCCACACGGCTTAAATTATTGATTTTATTGAAAAAGATCAACTGTTCAAAAGTCTTAGAAATCTCCGTGTAACGGATTCATAACCCCGAGGTTGGGAGTTCAAGTCTCCCCCCCGCCATTAAGATTCATAGAAAAAGGTTGTGCTGCTCGCCAACCTTTTTCTACTTTAAAAGCTAAGTTATAATTCCGGCAAAAACTTATTTTATCTTCTCTCCAATCAAATAAATTACCGATTCTTCGCTTACGACTCTCGCCGAATGCCACGTATGCGCGGGCATAAAATCGCGGTCACCTGCTTCCAGAATGTAAGTTCCGATTCCCTCTACGGTCAATTCCAGCGCGCCGGAAATTATCCAGTGAGACTGTTCTTCCGTGTGTTTATGCAAAGCGTAAATCATCTCCGGGCGGTCGCCCCACTGAAAAACGCGGTATCCTTCCTGCTCCATCCGAATCCGCATCATCGCCGAATTCGGCGCGTAACATTCCCGCCAGCGAATAACTTCAAATTTAGACATTTCTCTACCCTTTAATAATTAAAACAGCATAGCATATACCTGAAATTATTGAACACTACTGTGAAAGTTCAGAGCCTGAGTCTTATTTTAAGTTGTTGAAAATATTTGACTTCCGTTTTTTTTATTAAATCGGGGGAAACTTCCAAATATCGCCTTTGTATGTTATAATACAGACACTTTGTTAGGTTTGTTGCTTTGCAAAAGGGCTAATTGCGGCTTTACCCCCGGTTAATTTTAAAAGGAGGGTTTTTATGGAATTAAGTATTGGACAGAAAGTTTCTTACCCGAATCAGGGAGTTTGTTTGGTTGAAGACATCGAAAAGAAAAAAATCGGCTCTTCGGCGATGCAGTTTTATTCTCTTCGGGTTTTAAGCGATAACTCGACGATTTTCGTTCCGACCGACAACGCCGAAAATGTAGGCATTCGACCGATTTTAGATTACAAAGAGTGTAAAAGATTGATGAATCATCTGGCGAATGATTTCGACGAGGTTTCGAGCGATTGGAAGGTTCGCTCACGCGAGTTTAGCGAAAAACTGCAAACGGGAGATTTGTTTGAAGTCGCGGAAGTTATAAAAAAACTGACCTTTTTGAGCCATGAAAAGAAACTTTCTTTCCGCGAACAAAGCTTTCTGGATAAGGCAAAGTTTTTAATTACTTCCGAACTTGCTAATGCCGAAGTAACTAACGGCGAAGATATTGAAAACAAAATTGACAAGCAGGTCGAAAAAGCCTGTCTTAAACATATCGTTAAACAGCCGACCGTCGCCAAGGCAAAAGGACACTGAGATAGGGATGAAGGATAAAGGATAAGGGATGAATATAGAGAAACATCTTCTTTAAATTCATCCCTCATCCTTTATCCCTTTAAATCTTTCGTGTAGCTCGTCCGCACAACCGTCTTGATATTGCCGCGCACGTGAAAATCGCCTTCAATCTCAACCCGCAAAGGATCGCAAGCCTTGACGAAATCTTCCAGAATCACGTTGACGACGTGCTCGTGAAAGATTTTTATATTGCGGAACGAATTAATGTAAAGTTTCAGGCTTTTCAATTCGATGCAGCGTTCGTTCGGCACATATTTCAAACGAATTATCGCAAAATCGGGAAAATCCGAAAACGGGCAGATCGCCGTAAACTCCGGCATTTCAAACTCAACCCAAATCTCGCGCCCTTTGTATTCATACTCGAAAGTATCGAGCGGATAAAGATTCATCTCTTCGCGCTTGGTGGATTGAATATCTAAATTCTGTATATTCGTCGGCGGTAAATTCATTTCGTCTAACATAAAGATACAAATTCTACTAAACTGCGACCGGCGCGGCAATCTTCTTGTGCGATTGATAGCCGATTAAGTTGAGATTTTCGTATTTGAAATTCAACAAACCGTCTAAACCTTTTAGATTTTCAGCATTAATTAATTCTAATCTCGGCAGCGGTAAGGGGTCTCGTTTTAATATTTCTTCGACTTGTTCGATATGATTTGAATAAATATGCAGGTCGTTGAAAGTATGAACGAAATCACCAACCTCTAAATTGCGGGCGTGAGCGATTAAATGTGTTAGAAGGGCGTAAGAGCTGATATTGAACGGAACACCTAAAAAAGCGTCGGCGGAACGCTGAAATAGTTGGCAATTCAGAATTTTCTCATTTTCAATCTTGAAAGCAAAGAGTGTATGACAAGGTGGAAGATCGACTTTCAGGGCGTTTTTGGGATCCCAACCGGAAACAACCAAACGACGCGAGTTTGGATTTGCTTTGATTTCATTGATAAGCCAAGCGATCTGATCAAAGCCATTCTTTTCAGGATATTCGCCGCCAAAATTACGCCATAAATAACCGTAAATCGGACCTAAATCTCCTTCTTCACGTCCGAATCTTGAAGTGTGTTCTTCATCTGCCCATTCCGCCCAAATATCCACGCCGCGAGCGCGAAGATTTTTCTCGTTCGTATCGCCGCTTAAAAACCAGAATAATTCTTCGGCAATCCATCTGAAAGGCACTCGCTTTGTCGTTACAATCGGAAAGCCTTCGCGCAAATCATAGCGCGTTTGATAACCGAAAACCGAAATTGTGCCGACGCCGGTTCTGTCCTCATGGCGCGAGCCATTTTGTAAAATATGTCGAAGAAGTTCTTGATATTGTCGCATCTCGTTTGTGGAATTTTCTACTTAAAGTTACCATATCTGTTTGGATTTTGAGAACTATGCCAGACAAATTAGAGGTCAGTTTCAATTCCCCGCAATGCGGCTGGATGTCAATCGGTTTTGATGACGGCGAAAGCGAATTTCATACGACGACCGCGCACGCGCCGCACGAGAAGGCTTTGGCGGAGCTTTTGCGGATTTTGACCGGTTTGCTCGATGAAGATTCGGGGAGAAAGGAATATGTTTTAGAATGGAACCGCGACCCGGAAGAATTTGATTTCAGATTTGCAAGAAACGGCGAAGACGTCCTGCTCGAAATTTATCAATATCCGACTGAACAGCGCGAGAGCGCGAATCGCGAGAAAGTATTCGCGCATACGGGTAAAGTTAAAGATGTTTGCGCGGCATTTGCCGAGACGTTCGATCAGCTTTATGAAGATAAGGAAACCGACGAGTTTGAATTTAACTGGCGGCAGCCGTTTCCGCTTGAAGAATTTGCGAAATTTAAATCAAAACTCGAAGCGGCGCGAATTAATGTTTAGCTGTATTGACAAATAAAAATGGCAGCAGTTTTGAGTCCCGACTTTAGTCGGCTTGACCATCACTTAGCGCCATTGCCGCGTAAACGCGGGACTCAAAACGCGAGCGTCTTTTTTTTGTCAATACATTTAGAGTCTATGCTTGGGCTTGCAGGTGACCGAATAATAACAAACTAAAGTTCGGACTCTGAGCGCGGAAATTATGCGAAGAATTTTGCTGCGAATTCTGCTTGGATTTTTGATAATCGGCGTTCTGCTCGGAGTTTGGATTGCGTTTG
>DATHTS010000914.1:0-1803 GCA_035462935.1 Pyrinomonadaceae bacterium | reverse complement strand
ATTTATGATTTTCCCGGCGGTTATGCGCGTAAATATGACGATATTGATAATTCAGACGGTACGGTGGGCGCAGCCTCTGATGATAAAGAAAAAACCGCAATAAACATGATACAAGCGCTCGATGGGCGGTATAGAACGGCAACCGGAATGGCAAACTTCTGCGGTATGACCGCCGGATATAAATTTAAGCTGAAAAATCACCCGAACAGTGATTATAATGCCGAATACATTATTACCGAGATTACGCATCAAGCCGAGCAA
Organism: Pyrinomonadaceae bacterium; assembly: GCA_035462935.1. Classification (GTDB taxonomy): domain Bacteria; phylum Acidobacteriota; class Blastocatellia; order Pyrinomonadales; family Pyrinomonadaceae; genus DATHTS01. The sequence goes on along the minus strand of DATHTS010000914.1, from coordinate 1,542 downwards.
AGTCCTGATTATACTTCGGAAGACACTATTCCCGAACCGTATCGCAATAACTTTACCTGTATAACATATGGCAAAGGCGCCCCGCCGTATCGTCCTTTAAGGAGAACGCCGAAACCGCTCGTTACGGGAAGCCAGACGGCTTATGTTGTCGGACCGGCGGGCGAGGAGATTTACACCGATAAATTCGGGCGTGTGAAAGTTCAGTTTCACTGGGACAGGGAAGGCAAAAACGATTCGGACAGTTCCTGCTGGCTGCGCGTGGCGCAGAGTTGGGCGGGAAATAAATGGGGGACGATGTTCATTCCGCGCATCGGAATGGAGGTGATTGTTGATTTTCTTGAAGGAAACCCGGATCAACCGATAATAACGGGATGCGTTTATAATCCCGAGATGATGCCGCCTTATACATTGCCCGACGAAAAGACAAAGGCGACGATTAAATCCAATTCGAGCAAAGGCGGCGGCGGTTTTAACGAGTTTCGTTTTGAAGACAAAAAAGGCTCTGAACAGATTTTTATTCACGCCGAGAAGAATGAAGACATTCGCGTTAAAAACGATTGTATGGAAACAATCGTACACGACCGTCATTTAGTTGTTAAAAACGACCAGCTTGAAAAAGTTACCTATGATAAGCATTTAATACTCGGCGGCGACCGCAACGAAAAAATCGGCGGCTCGCAGTCTCTGAATGTTGGTGGAAGCATTCAGGAAAAAGCCGGAATGAAATATGCGATGGATGCCGGCACGGAAGTTCATATTAAAGCCGGAATTAACGCCGTTATCGAAGCCGGTATGAGCCTAACTATAAAAGCCAGCGGCGGCTTTATAAATATCGGTCCGACGGGCGTTACGATCAGCGGAACGATGGTGCTGATCAACAGCGGCGGCGCAGCCGGCACAGGCTCGGGCAGCAATCCTGAAGCGCCGAAAGAAGCGAAAGAAGCTGACACGGCAGATCCGGGAGATAGACCGATGCCGCCAAAACTGTCGCCTCCGCTGAAGCCGGAAACTTACAGCCAGCAGGCGCAGGCAATACAAAATTCTGCCGAGGACGGAACTGCTTTTACCGAAATATGATGTTAGTAAGACGATAACCCGTGCGGTTATCAGCAATCTAGAAGATGAATAAGGAAAGGTTGGAAAGCATTTTATTTAGCGAAAAAACGCGCAGCTATGTGATTTTGGACGGCGCATCCGTGCCTGACCTGCCGATGAAGCTTTACGAAATGCAGCCGCCGAGGTATTGTCTTTTAACCGGTGATTTAGAACCGGATATGGCGGAAGTCGCGCCTTATCTGGTGCGGCTTTATCCGCGCGCGCCTTTTACCGAGTGGGTTTTGAAAGAATTTTGGGGGAAACATTGGGGCATTTTCGCGCACAGCCGCAAGCCTTTAAAAGAAATGCGGAAACACTTTCGTTCATTGATTACCGTTTATGACGAAAAGGGAAATCCGCTGCTGTTTCGTTTTTATGATCCGCGCGTCCTGCCTCGTTTTCTGCCGACCTGCAAACCCGAAGAAATCAAGACATTTTTCGGCGATG
>DATHTS010000913.1:0-3353 GCA_035462935.1 Pyrinomonadaceae bacterium | reverse complement strand
TTATAATGGAAAAACCCATGTTAATTTTAGCAATCCCGAACAAATAATATTTGCCCGGTGTGAACGCCTTAAACCGCGCCTTGCCTTCCGTGTCAGTAACAACAGTTTGAATAATGTGCGGTTTTAATGCCATTTCAGCTGCAATGTGGAAATCTTTGTATTTCTGTTTATACAACTCTTTATATTCTGAAGATTCAGCTCTCGTATTCGCCATAGCATAAGTACCTACTAAATCCCAGGGTTGAACTTCCTTGAGTCCGGCTTTACTCAGTATTGTTTCTATCTCAGCATCCAAAAGATAAAACTTTGTCTTTGAGGCTGGTCTTTTATCTTTATCTTTATCATACTGCACATATATTTCTATTGTAAGATTGCTATTTTGATTATCCATTGATTGCGCTAAGGCAGTGTTGCCCGACAACCACGAGTTGGAGACCGTAAGGAAAATTAAGAGTAAAATTACTTTAGCTTTCATATCTTCTTTTGTTTAGCCCAAGGTTGGAGCATTGAAGTTAAATTTAAACCTCACCGATTCCCTTAAAGAATTTAATCGGAATTATTAATCTTTTGCGGAATTTCTTCATCTTCAGGAAAAAACTCCAGCGAAGCCGAATTCAAGCAATAACGCTGTCCGGTCGGCGGAGGTCCGTCGGGAAAAACGTGACCTTGATGACCGTCGCAGCGGGCGCAGCGGATTTCCGTGCGAACCATTCCGAATTTCGTGTCGCTGTAAAGTTTCAGATGGTCTTTATCAAACGGCGCGTAAAACGAAGCCCAGCCCGTGCCGGAATTGAATTTTTCATCCGAGCGGAAAAGCGGCAGACCGCACAGGCGGCAGGTGTAAACTCCTTCCTGTTTATTGTCGGTCAGATTCCCGCAAAACGGCGGCTCCGTGCCGTGTTCGAGCAGAACGCGATACGCCTCTTCGTCCAAATCCAGTGCCAGATGCTCGCGTTCTTCCGCGCTGATCGGCGTGATGTCGTAGCCGCTTTCGGACAGTTCTTTTTGTGTTTCGGGTGTCATAAATTTTCTCCTTGAAAATTATTCTAGTCAATCGCAGACGGCAAATCAAAAATCCCAAATTTGCATTATTCTTGCTGAAACAGCAATAAGCTTATTTATAAAAATTGTTCAAAGTTTACCAATCTGCTAATATCCGAAATATTCCAAAGACCTAAACTTTTATCGGCGAATTTCCCGTTTCCTTCGGTGCAATGCTCGTTTATTAATTGCAGCGGCGCGGGAAAATTAAACGGCGGAAGCTGTAAGTTCAGCGTGCGCCAATCGCCGATTTTAATATCGCGGTTAGCCTGTGTTTTCGGGAAAGTTGTCGTCAGCAGGTATTTCGCGCCGCTGCCGCAAAAATTACGGAGAGCGGAGAAAATTTCCGCGAAGGGAAAATGAACCAGGCAGTCGCGGCATAAAATCAAATCGCATCGGGGCAGAAAGTCGGCGGTTAAATCCGAGACGATAAATTTTCGATTCGGATTTTCATAACGATTTCGATTTTGTTCGATGATTGACGGCACAACATCAATGCCGACATATTTTTCAAGCCTTAAATCAACATACCGCAGCCAGTTAAAATCGCCGCACGGGGCGTCGAGCATCGAATTTATCTCCAGAGATGCGAATAATAACGGCAGGCTTCGGCGAATTTCGGCAGTTTGTATCAGGGAAGAACCGGGTCCTGAAATTGATTCCTGTTTTTGCTGTGAAAAAAATTGCGCGGCGTTATGAAAAACCTCAGTCATCCGCGTTTTGGAGCGCAATTTTTTAGGATCGTTTTGAGAAAGCAAAAGGGAAATACAGCCGTTTCCGCCGCCGTGACGGCGTATAACTATTTGGTCGCCGTGTCTTTCCAGATAATTAACCACAGCTTCTCCGTTATTCGGATGGTTTGTGCCGTTCCCGTTTTTATCGGTTTTTAGATTTAACAAAATATAATCTGCAAGACTAAGGGTTTGTTCCAGGATTTTCTCGCTGCGAGATCTTGAATCACCCGATAAATAATCGCCTAATATTAATAAATCCTGTTTTTCTTCGATTGATTGAAAGCATTTATCCAACTGCCCGACCCGCACAATATCGTAAAAAAGGCTTGCTTTCTCGGTTGATTTTGATTTTTCCTCGACTATCGCTTCGATTGACATCCGCCATTCCTTTTTATTCCTTGACGGCTCGAATAAATCACGCAGCAGAACCGCCCAGCGCCCGTAGCCGACATCGAGGTCAACTACCTTTTGCGGAGCGATTTTCGCCATCATTTCCAGATAAAATACCAGCGATTGCCAACCGATTTCGTTTTTCGACGCTTCAGAATGCGCTGCTTTTTCACCGTTTGAACTGTGAGAAAGAAAATCCTTGTTTTCTGCGGCAGAATCACCTTTTACCGTCTTCTCGCCAAGAGCGCGGCGAACGATAAATTTGAAAAAAGTATTTTCCGCCGTCAAATCCGCGTTCGGAAATTTTTTCTGATAATTTATAACCGCGCCGTTCGAGAGCATGTAACAAATCGCTTGCCGATCAAAATTATGCTCGTGTTGCGCCTCGCTTCCCGCGGCGAAAAACTTTTCCGGCTCGCTCCAGCAAATCGGCTGAATTTGACGACAGTCAAGTTCCAGAAAACGCGCGCCGGTTTTATTCAAAATTTCCGTCAGAGGCTCGCCGCCTATCGCCCGCCAGCTAATAGTTTGGTTTGCCCGCAAAGTCCGGCAGATATTTTCGTAAAGCTCGCGGGCAATAATGCTTCCGGGCTTTGCCGCCATAAAATCGTTGGTAAATAAACCGTTTCGCTCGCGGTGCGCGATAAAATCGTATTCGCCTAACTTGGCGAGCAAAAATTGCAAATCCCGCATCACGACGCAATCGGCGTCAATCCACAAACCGCCGAATTTCGCCAGCAAAAACGCGCGAATGAAATCAGCCCGGTGCGCCACATACAAACGCGAAATATCAATATCGCGGTCTGTCGTCCATAACTCGTCAAAGGTTTCGGGCGTCAAAAAACGCGCGTTCGGGCATTTGGCGAGGATTGTCCGGTGACATTCCTCAATCCATTCGGGGCGCGCGCCTTCCCAATAAAACCAGACCGGCAAATCGAGCGCCTGCGAATTAACGGATGCCGTATCGCCCCCGGATTTTGATTCCGCTCCGCCCAAAATCAGCGAAAGCGGCTGCGCCAGAGCCAAAGCCAAGCCCTGCAAATCCGGTTCCTGCGGGTTTTCGTTTTTCCAAATCCAAAGCCGCGGATTTTTTATTTTTAATTCAACCGGCTGATTGACGGCTAAAATCGCCCCGATGGAAGAAAATTTCTCCGCCTCGCTCAAATCAAAATCTTCGTTGACTATCAA
>DATHTS010000912.1:0-4074 GCA_035462935.1 Pyrinomonadaceae bacterium | reverse complement strand
TGCCGGAAATTAAAAGTTGATTGGCGAACATTTGACCGCCGTCTGAAAATGTATGGCATTTCTCGGAAAGAAATCTCTGAGAGATACGTTGATAACCACAAAGTTATTTCAATCGAACCGACCGGAATTATCGTTCCCGTTTATGATATGATGGTTAGGAAAACTCACAATTTTGTAGCCAACGGAATCGTCATTCACAATTCCGGTGCCACACCGGCGGAAGCGGTTAGTTGGGGGAAAGTTGACCCTGATAAATTGCCGGATGCAGTCGTGGCTTATCTGGATTCGACAATCGGATTGCCGATTATCACGGCTTACGCGCTGACGCGGCACGAGCCGCGCGAGCCCAAACGCCTTTATGACCGCCGCGAGGAATTTATGAATTTGCTGCAGAAGGAATACGATAAATCAACGCGAAGATAAATTTAATACAGGGATAACAGGATACACAGGGATTATTTTATCTTGTTTATCCTGTCCATCCCTGTTAATTTCTTTCTGTTATGAAATTACAAGCCGAACTTAACAGCGAAAAGCACGAAATCGAAATTCGCCGCGAAGGCGAAAAGGTTTTTGCCGCGATAGACGGGAGAAAATATGAACTCGAAGCAAGCGAGCCAGAGCCGAATGTTTTTCTGCTGAAAAATGAGGGCAGGATTTACGAAGTTTTCGTCTCTCCGCAGCAAAATGCAAACGAGCCTTTACAGGTCAAAGTTAAAAATCAAAGTTTTGAAATCAATCTGATTGATCCGAAGCGTCTGCGCGGCGCGGGCGGCGAAAGCGGAAGCGCCGACGGAGCGGCTGAAATAAAAACAGCGATGCCCGGAAAAGTCGTGCGTGTTCTGGTCGAGAAGGGAGCGGAGATTCAAAAGGGCGAGGGCGTAATCATTGTCGAGGCGATGAAAATGCAAAACGAGATGAAATCGCCGAAAGACGGCATCGTTAAAGAAATCTGCTTTTCCGAAGGCGCGACCGTCAATGCCGGTGAAATTTTAGCCGTAATTGAGTAAATTTTATAAAATATGCTGAAAAAATTGTTCTACATTTTATTGATTGCTGTGGTCGGCTGTTTGTTTTGGGCGTGCGCAGTTACGAGAAATGAAACGCCCTCTAACACTGCCAATTCCGCCGCGCCGGTAACGAATAGAACCGAAAATCCGAAAGATGCGGCGCAGAAATCGGCGGAAGGCTTCGATCCGGGAAACGCGCTGGAACAATCCGAAAAAGCCGACGAAGCGGAAAAACCAAAAACAGCTTCCGCCGATAAACCGGCGAGCGACAAATTCGAGCTTCGCTGCGGCTGGTATTCCAACCCGACCCCGGCAAATCATTGGCTTAATGACGCCGACGGCGAATGGATTATCGGCGTGCAAGGCGGGCATCAAGCCGAAGGCGATGCGTTTCCCGAATTTCGAGATGACCAATGGGTGAAAACAAACGGTAATTACGGCTACGGCTGCGCCTGCATCCGCGCCAGAGTTGACCCCAAAACCCGCAAAGTTCTGGAAATCCGCGAAGCGTTTGCTAAACCGCTCTCGGCTTGCAAAAATGATCCGAAGCTGCGCGAACCGGAAGACTAAAAATGAAAAATTCCTTACCCGAATCAAATGGCGCGCGTCCAAACAATGCCGCGCTCGAAAAATCAAGAATTCTCCTCTGGGACGTTGACGGAACGCTGATGCGCTCGACCGTGCAGGGCGGTTACCGGAAATATTTCGCCGCAACGATGCGAAAAGTTTTCGGCAGCGCGGGAATTTTGGAAGAGATCATTCCGTCGGGAATGACCGACACGCAAATTATGTTTGAAGCCCTCCGGCACGAAGGTTTTACGTCCGAGCGGATTCTTGAAAATACGGATAATTTGCTTGAAGTTTTCGAGCAGGAAATGACAAAAATTCTGGCAGAAGGCGGCGAGCCGTATGAAATTCTGCCGGGCGCGAGAGAAATTTTGGAAGAAACCGACAAAAATCCGAAATTCTTCAACGCCCTTCTGACCGGAAATCTTTCGGTCGCGGCGAAAATCAAACTAAGCTCGATTGGACTCTGGCATTATTTTAAAGACGCGCCAAACGCCTTCGGCGAAATCTCGCACCGGCGAAACGATCTGGCAATCGAAGCCGGAAAGCTATTCAACGAGCGTTACAATTTCGATTTTTCGCCCCAACAATTCATCGTCATCGGCGACACGCCCAACGATATTGCCTGCGCCCGCGCTTTCGGAGCAAAAGTCATTGCCGTTGCTTCGGGCAGAAATCATCCGCGAAAAGAGTTGGAAGAATATGAGCCTGATGTTTTACTCGATGATTTAAAGGATATGGAAAAGCTCTTGGAAATTATCGAAAATTTATAAGCGCGTTCCGCAGTGTTTGCAAAAAACCGCATCTGCGTCGTGGTCTTGAGAATGACATTCGTGACAAACCTGTGTTGAAAGCGGCTTGTTGGTCCGCGTCAGTTCCGCCGTTACAATGCCGGTCGGCACGGCGATAATCGCATAACCCATAATCATCACGATGCTCGCCAGAAATTTACCGAGAGGAGTTTGCGGAGAAAGATCGCCGTAGCCGACCGTGGTTAGGGTAACAATTGCCCAGTAAATACTCGTCGGAATATCGGTAAAACCGTTTTCCTCGCCTTCGACAACGTAAATCAGCGAGCCAACAACGGTTACGATTGATACTACGGCAAGCAGAAAAACGCTGATTTTGCGGCGGCTTGCCCGCAAAGCCGTCGTTATCACCTGCGCTTCCGAAGTATACTGGCTGAGTTTGAGAATGCGGAAAATACGCAGAAGCCGCAAAATGCGAACGGTTAAAAGATAATGCGTGCCGGGAACAAACAAACTCAAATAACCCGGAACTATCGCCATCAAATCAATCATTCCGAAAAAGCTGAATGCATAGCGAAGCGGTTGGCGAACGCTTATCAAACGCAAAATATATTCGATTGTAAAAAGAATCGTAAAAATCCATTCAAGATAATAGAACGCTTCGCCGTAATCTTCCCGGTAACTCCTGACGCTTTCCAGCATAACAACCGTGACGCTGGCGAAAATCAGCCACAAAAGAATGAAATCGAATAATCTTCCCGCCCGCGTATCAGCCTCGAAAATAATCTCGTGCAGACGCTTGCGTAAAGGCGTTTCGGGAGTTTGCTGCTGCTCGATACTTTTCATAAATGAAATTTTAGGTTCGATGAAAACCGCGCTCGATGTCCTTCATCGTCAGCCGCAAAATTACGGGTCGCCCGTGCGGGCAGGTTGTCGGCGAAGAAGTTATCAAAAGCCGGTCAATCAGCCACTGCATTTTTTCCGGCGTTAATTTCATATTGACTTTCACGGCGGCTTTGCAGGCTAAGCTGGCGGCGATCTCGTCGCGCCAGGTCGCTTTGGCGTGTCCGCGTTTTTCCCGGTCAACCGTGTCGAGAATTTCCGCCAGAAGATTCCTCGCTTCCGAAGGCGGCAAATCGGTTGGAATGGCTTTTATCGCCACCGTTCTGCCGGAAAGCTTCATCAAGCCGAAACCGCAGTTTTCCAGCTCTTCTTCAATTTCCGCAAAAGCGATTGACTGCGCGGGCGTCAAATCAATCGTTTCGGGAAGCAAAAGATTCTGCGATTCGATTTTTCTCTCGCTTTCCTTTTGCCGAAACTTATCAAACAAAATCCGCTCGTGCGCGACGTGCTGATCAATTAAAAGCATTCCTTCCGCGTCAACCGCAATGATATAGCTTTCACGAAGCTGTCCGATTGGACGGATTTTTGAGGAGGAAAGATTTTCCGGCTCGACGGCTTTCGGAATTTTCGCGGCGGAATTGACGGGCGGCACTTCGATTTGTGATTTGGGATTTGGGATTTGGGATTGTTCTTCGCCCTCCCGCAAATCTGTCCTTTGTTCCTGCCGCAAATCCGCATTCCGCAATCCGAAATCCCAAATCGGCGCGTCTGCTGGCGCAGGCGGTTCTGACATTTTTTGCTGTGCGGCGGTTTCAAATTCCTCGGAAGAAATGGGCAATTCAAAACTTTGTTCTTGGAAATTCACCCCCGTTTTCCGATCTTCAGCAATCCGATTTCCAAAATCC
>DATHTS010000911.1:0-3958 GCA_035462935.1 Pyrinomonadaceae bacterium | reverse complement strand
GACTTGGATTCCAACGAGCAGCGGAAAAATCGGGACGTTCGGAATCAGGGCGATTCCCGCGCCCAAAATAATTAACGCCGTGAAAATGCTGAAAAAAGTTTTGCCGCGCCGGAAATCGAGATTAACGCCTTTCGGAATGCCGAACGCTTCGCTGACCGCGTAAGACGTTGCAAGCGGCAAAACCGCGCCGGCAAGCAGCGACGCGCCTAAAAGCCCGATGGCAAACAACATTGTGGCTGACGCGCCGACGACCGGTTCGAGCGCTTTCGCGGCATCGGCGGCAGATTCAATTTTATTGTTGCCGACAACGTAAAGCGTCGCGGCGGTTGCGATAATCATCGAAATTGACATCAGGTTTGAGAAAATCGAGCCGAAGTATGCGTCTATGCGTTCCGGTCCGTAATGCCGCCGCGCCGCGCCGCGCTCAACGGTCGAGCTTTGCTGAAAAATTTGAATGTAAGGCGTGATGGTTGTGCCGAGAATTCCGACAAGCAGAAAAATATATGCGGAATCCATTCTAATCGTCGGAACAAAAGCGCCTCGCGCTACTTCGCCCCAATCAGGACCGCCCATAAAAGCCGCTATCGGGTAAGCGAAAAAAACGAGCGTCATCAAAAGAAAGATTTTCTCGACTTTAGCGTAAGAACCGTAAATAACGAGATACCAGAGCAGAACGGCGGCAATCGGCACGGAAATATAACGGCTGACGCCTAAAAGCTCGGACGCGGCGGCGATTCCGACAAATTCGCTCAAAGTAACGCCGCCGTTGGCAATAACGACGACTCCGACCGTAAAAAGCGTCCAGCCAATCCCGAAACGCTCTCTTACTAAAGCCAAAAGTCCTCGCCCGGTTGCCGCGCCGAGTCGCGCGCACATTTCCTGCACGACGGCGAACGAAACCGTAAGAACAAGCATTACCCAGATCAAATCGTAACCGAATTCCGCTCCCGCCGAACTGTATGTAGCGATGCCGCCCGCATCGTTTCCGGCGGAAGTCGCAATCAAGCCCGGTCCTAAAATAAGCAGCCAGCGCCAAATTCCCTTGGGCTGACGTTTCAAGCCGCGCAATTTTATGCTTCGACCGCGAATCTGAACGCGCAGTCCCATCGGCAAACGACGCGGAACCGTCGGCAATCCGGCGGTGACGGAATCAACCGGTTCGAGACCTTCGGGTTTTAACTCCTTGCTCATGAAAAAATTCTTAGCGCTTCGCCGCTTGCGCTGGGCGCGATCTGCATAATCGCCGCGTCAATCGTTACCGCGCCGAGTAATTTTCTGTTTAAGCCGAGAACCGGCCTCGCCGGAAGTTGACTGTCAACCACGCGATAGGCGGCTTCTCTTACATTATCAATCGAATTCAGCGTTGAAATATATGAGTCCATTATTTCCTCCAGCTTTTGTTCATCATTTGCGTTAAACAAATCCCGTAAGGAAATTACGCCGCGTAAGGCGCGCGTCTCTTCATTTTCGACTATGTAAATCAGATAAATAAAATCAGTCTCACTAAAATACTCGCGCAGTTTCTTCCGCGCCTCGGCAACAGTTAAATTCCCAGCCAGATGCACTATATCATTTGTCATAATTCCGCCGGCGGTGTCTTCGGGATAGCGAAGGAGTTCGACAATTTTGCTGCTTTGCTTTTGCGGAAGAAGTTCGAGATATTCTTTCATTGTTCCGGTTTCCAGAAGCCCGACTAAATCCGCCGCCGCGTCAGAAGCCATCAGCGTGAGCAAACTTACCGCTTCTTCTTTATCGAGTTCTTCAAAAACCTGTAGACGCCGCTCAATCGGCATTATTTCCAGAGTTTTCACAGCCTTTTCATCAGGCAGCAAGGTTATTAATTCTGCAACATGCAGATATGGAAGATAACCTGAAAGCAAAGCGATTTCGCCGGGCGGCATTCGCGTAATTCGCATATTATAACCCGAACCGTTTCGCGCGGATTCAGGGTTTCCGCGCAAAAACTCGACATATTTCCAATCAAAAAGCCCACCTCTGCTCAAATAGTTGTAGAAACCGAAACTAATGCGGCGCAGAATGGCGCTGATACTGCTGTCAACTTCTCTTAACTCCAAGCCGTTTTCGACCTTTTCAAAACGCAAATCATTCGCTCTGAATGAGCGGCGATTCTCCAAATCAATAATCAGAGCATCGAGAATTTCGTTCTTGAGCAATACATAGTTGTTTTTAGCTTCCAATGAAACTTCTTCCGCCTCGTCAAGGTCATAGACGTTGATTTGTCTCCCTCTCCAATCAACCGATTCGACCCTTACCCAGGGCAGTATCATAAATTTTTCGTCCGTTTCGTAGAAAAGATTTGTAACCGGCGGGTATTCGCTTTCGAGAAGTTTAACGGAAAGATCAGCCAATCTGACGCTTTCCCCTTTTTTATCCGTTACCTTAAAGCTTAAAAGCTTTGAGAGCATTGCCATAAAATAAATCCCCGACCCGTGTTTATAATCTATCTATTAATAAACAATTAAGTCAATTAAGGCGGGGAATCAAAGAGAGAGTTTTTACTCGCCGACAAATTCTCAAAATGAAATAACTATTGCATAAATCAACGCCAGACACGCTCCGCCGTAAACTCCGGCTAAAATATCATCGGCGCAAACCCCGATTCCGGCAGGAAGATTTTGCAGCGAATCAATCGGATAAGGTTTCCAAATATCGAACAGTCGGAAAAGGAGAAATCCGGCGAGAACAAGCTGCCAGGATATTGCGAAAGGCACAAACAGAAAAACAATCAACTGCCCGATCACCTCGTCAACCACAGCTTTTTGAGGGTCTTTGTTCTTAAAAATCCGAACCGCGCGGTTTGCCGCCCAAACTCCTAAAAGACAAAACAGCAGGAAAACGATTAAATTCACGGCATTCAGCCAAGCCGTAATTTGCTCGCCGCGCCAGCCGTTTTCCAATAGATAAATTCCCGCATTTGCTTCAGCCCACGCGACCGCCAAGTAAATCAAAACACCAACAGCCGAACCGAAAGTTCCGGGCGCGATTGGAATATATCCGACTCCAAACGTGGTTATTGCCAAAGAAAAATAATCGAGCGGAGTTTTCTTTTCTGCTTTTATCTTGGCAAGTTCCTGCGCTTCGACGGCGGCGGAAATATGTATCAGTTCGTCGTAACTGGGCATAAAAAATCAGTTTTATTTGCTGTAAAAAAACGAGTATTAATATATCCGATAAAAGATAGGACTCAAAATTAAAATGTAGTAAATAACAGCGCAACGTGGATTTGAAAACATTATAATTCCAGATTTTAATAAGCCGGAGCAATGAAATATATGTTTAGAGTAATGGGAAATAAATCTTCCCCGGTTTTTTGACTTTTAACTAAAAGAGATGTATAAAAACTCTGAAACCAATAAGAAGAAACCAGTTAAATTTAAGGGTCAAATTCTCCCGAAATTCGTGAAAATAATAGCCTGATTATCCGGCTTTTTGTTTAGCGAAAGAGGAAACAGCTTTGTTAAATTTCGGCACAACAGAAATTATTTTGATATTTGCGGTTTTGTTTGTTCTTACCGCGCCTGTAGTTATCGCGCTTGTAATTATTTGGCTCGTAAGGCGAAACAGTCAATCCGGCGCAAATCTAAAACAATGTCCGTTTTGCGCCGAAAAGATTCAAACCGAGGCAAAAGTTTGCCGGTTTTGCGGCAGAGATTTGCCCGTTTAAACCTTTGTGTTTTGTCGGCACGGGACTTTTAATAGTTTTTTTACCAACGCGCAAATCTTATTAAAAGCCGCGTCTATGAAATTAGGAAAATTACAAGATTTTTGAAAGGAGAAATTGAGTGATAAAAGCGAATTTCAGCTTTCGGCGTCATTTGCTTTTAATTCACGATCAAATAATATGGGTTACACAACTAAAGCAAACGATTGGGAAGTTGCGGGAATTGGATGCGCTGCGGGCGGCGCAGGTCTTGCGGGCGGCTGGTTCTTTTTTATT
>DATHTS010000910.1:0-1874 GCA_035462935.1 Pyrinomonadaceae bacterium | reverse complement strand
TGAGAACGGTGATTTCCAAAAAACAAACAAAACACCCGTTAAAATATAAATTTCTAACTTTCTTTTTGGCAAAAACGCAGCAAAGAAAAGCGGAAAAATAAAAAGCCCTGCAAAATCGGAAATTTTTCCGGTTAAGAAATTATGAAATTGATATTTGAGAAAGAAATCATTGAGCAAAAGCAAAAACAAACTGAGCAGGAAAAGCGGGGAGAGAAGAATTTGGGAAGATTGCTTGTTCATTTTAATTGGTCTTTTGTTCTTCCACATACGTCCGAAGTAGTTGATTGATAACGGTTTGATAATTTTGTCCCTGCGCTTTGAAAAATTCAATAATGTCGCTGTCAACCGCCAGAGTTTCCTGTGAATTTGTCCTGCCTGACTTTAAGCCCTTGCGGACAACCGCATTTTTAAACATTTCGGGTGTAATCTTTGGAATGTCGGAAAAATCAATATCCTCGTCTTTCATATTTTTTAATCTTTCCCAATCAGTCCCGTATCGCTTTGAAGTAGATTTCTTGTTCATATTTTTCAGCTTTTCTGGCGGAAATAATTCTAAATACGTCGTCATCTTGCGTATGAGCGACAACGATAACATCGCCTCGCAAAAATCCAAAAGTTAAATAACGAATTTCGCCGTAATCGAATCTTTCATCAACATCCATTACAGTATCAAAATCAAAAATTTGCCAAACATCGGCGAAATCAATTCCATGCTTTTGGAGGTTTATCAAACGCTTATTTTCGTCCCATTCAATCCTCATACTAATTTTAATCTTGTAAAATCAGCGCGTCAATTATTTGCTTCCTGCTCTCTTTTAATTCGTCTCTGCTCTTCAAGCCAGCGTTGATAAACGGCTTTCGCTCTTTCAAAATCCGCCGCCGAGCTGAAAAAATGATGCGAGCCGTCGTTTTTTTCGACGTTTAAAACGTAAAAAATATTATTGGTTTGCGCGGGATTCAAAGCGGCGAGAATCGCGCTTTCCGAGACGGAAGAAATCGGTCCAGGCGGAATGCCGCCGAATTTTCTGGTATTGTAAGGCGAATCAACTTCCAAATCGCTTTTGTGAATCGTGCCGTCCCAGCGGTTTTGCATTTTGGCGACGTAGACCACCGTCTGGTCAATGCCGAGCGGGATGCTTTTTTGCAGGCGATTGTAGATGACGGAAGAAACCAGCGGGCGCTCGGCTTCGACGCCGGATTCGGTTTCGATCAGAGAGGCGATGGTAACAATCTCGTGCGGCGTTCTGCCCAGCGATTTCGCCTTTTGCGTCCATTCCGGTTTCCAGACTTTTTTAAATTGCTCGACCATTATTCTGATAACTTCCTTCGGCTCGGTCCCGCGCGGTATGCTGTAAGTGTTGGGATACATATAGCCTTCGAGATTTTTCGCTTCCGGCGCGATGTCTTTGATGAGCGAGGTATCTTCCATAAAATAAAGAATCGCTTTATCGTCCATCGGCGGATTTTGCGGGAATTTTTCGGCTAATCTTTTGGCAATGTCAAAGCGCGTAAAGCCTTCGGGAATGGTCAATTTGATGGTTCGCTCCTCGCCCGTTTCGAGTTCTTTCAAAACCTGCAGCGGCGAAATCGGCGACGGGAATTGAAATTCGCCCGCCTGCAGCTTTTCCGCTTCGCCGAAAGTTCGAAGATAAATCTGCGTCGGCAGTTCGCCGGCTAAAACGCCTTCGGCGGCGAGCTGGGAAACGATCTGGTTCGGGGTTGAGCCTTTCTCGATTTTGATGTATTGATTAGCTTTGTCGTGCTGGTGCGGCGTGGTCAAAGAATAATAAAGCCAATAGGAAACGCCGCCGAATGCGGCAATGGAAAAGATAAAAAGTAAAAGAAGAAAAATTTTGATTTTCATCACAGAGATT
>DATHTS010000909.1:0-7151 GCA_035462935.1 Pyrinomonadaceae bacterium | reverse complement strand
TGTGTTTCTTTGTGTTATTTAATCGTTCCGGTTTCTTCATCTTTATTTTTGCGCAAAGCCGATGCTAATTTACTTTAGTATTCTAAAGCCGTATAAACATTCAAATAAATTTGAATAAATTAAACCGCCACAACTTCGATTTCCGGGTCAATCTCTTCCCTTATCATATTTTCAATCGCCATCAGCGTTCCCGTCAGCGAGCTTGGACAGCTGCCGCACGCGCCTTGATAGCGGATTTTCAAAATACTGTTTTCAAGCTCTAAAATTTCCAGCCAGCCGCCATCGCTTGCCAGATACGGGCGAATTCTCTCATCCAAAAGAGCATCTATTTCCCTGATTTTCGGATCATCGCTTGTCGCCGCCGCAATTGCGCCGCCGACCGCCTGCGCTGCGCCGTTTCCATTTCCGTTGGAAGAAACTCCGACCGATTCCGCCGCCCGAATCGGCACCGCCAGCGCGGGCAAAATCTCGTCCCATTCGGCTTCGTCGGTTTTCTCGACCGTGATCATTTTGTCCATATAAAACACGGACACAACATCGCCGACATCGTATAAAGATTTGGCGAGATTGTCGCCGACGGCTTCTTCGGCGGATTTAAACGAATGCGACGTGCCGTAGGAAACGGGTTCTTTCAAAATAAATTTAACGGCGTTCGGATTCGGTGTTTCTTGTATATCTGCAATTTTCGGCATTTTATTAAATCTCTCTTTTATCTATGAAATATAAAGTTTATAAATCTTTACATTTTTGTCAACATTATAACGTATCTTTGATGAATTTTCACTTTGCTGGGTTTGTTAAGAGTTAAAACTCCCAGAAATTTAGATTAAAACTCCCAGAAATAAGGAATCAGAAATGTCGCCGTAATCCAGAAAATTATATTCAGAGGCGTTCCGACGCGCAGAAAGTCGGAAAATTTATAGCCGCCCGAACCGTAAATCAGCGTGTTGGTTTGATAACCGACCGGCGTCATAAAACTGGCGGAAGCCGCAAACATTACGGCGACGAGAAACGGGCGCGGGCTGACTTGCAGGGCTTCGCCGGTGGCGATGGCAATCGGTGCGAGCAGCGCGGCGGTGGCGTTGTTTGACATCATCTCGGTAAGAAGGGAAGTCAGCAGATAAAAGGCGGAAACCAGCGCGACTAATCCGCCCCAGACGCCGATGGTCGAAACTATCGTGGAAGAAACGAGCCGCGCCGCGCCGGTGTTTTCCAGCGCAATGCCGAGCGTTAAAACGCCAGCCAGCAGAAAAATGATCCGCCATTCGATAGCCTGATACGCTTCTTCCATTGTCAGACAGCCGATTAAAACCAGCAGAATCGCGCCGATAATCGCACTGGCGACAATCGGCATAATTCCCAGAGTCGCCGTTAAAATCACGCCCGCGATAATCAGAAGCGCCGGAATCAGCTTGCTTTCTCGAAAAGTTTCCTGTTGGATTTCCGAGATAATTACGAAAGCCGGGTCTCGACGCAGCTGGTCGTAGCGGTCTTTTTTTACCTCGATCAGCAAAGCGTCGCCCGCATTCAGCTTCGTATCGGCGAGCTTCTCGCGCATCAGCCTGCCGCGGTGACGGAGAGCCAGAACCGTCGCGCCGAAAGCTTCACGGAAACGCAAATCTTGCAGAGATTTGTTGGTAAAACGAGAATTCGGCGCGATAACGGCTTCGACCAGCTCCGTGTCAACCGTCTCGACATCTTCGTCATGCCACTTGAACTGCGGTTTGAGCATCACGCCTTCGCGGGCTTGGATTTGGTTGAGTTTTTCCAGATCACACCGGACGCGCAGAACGTCGCCCGCCTGCAAAACAAAATCCGGCGAAGGCACGGAGATCATTTCGTCGCCTCTCTGAATCTCGATAATTGTCAGATCAATATCCTTAACAATCGCGGCGTCTTTAATAGTCTGTCCGGCGGAGAGGGAATCTTTCAAAAGCACAACTTCCGTTATGTATTCCTGCAATCGGAAATTTTCGATCAGATCGCCTTCGGCGCGGCGGTCGGGAATCAGGCGAATGCCGATTGTGAGCATATAAACGGTGCCGAGAGCGAAAAACACCAGTCCGAGCGGCGCGAATTCAAACATCGAAAACGAGGGCTGACCTCTTTCCTGTGCAATCGAGCTGACGAGAATATTCGTCGAAGTCCCGATCAGCGTGCAGACGCCGCCGAACATCGAGGCAAACGACATCGGCATCAGGAGCTTTGAGGCGCTCGCTTTAATTTCGCTCGCCACGCCGAGCAAGATGGGGATAAAAATCGCCACGACCGGCGTGTTGTTGATAAAAGCCGAGAAAAAGCCGACGCCGATCATTACTGTAATTAATCCGAGCCAATAGCTTCTCTTGAAAACGATTGAAGTGATTTTTCCAAGGTAGGCGACCGCGCCGGTTTTGAAAAGACCCGCACTCAAGACAAACATTGCGGCTACAGTCACGGTCGCATTGTTGCTGAAACCGGAAATGCCTTGTTCCGCCGAGATGATCCCGAAAATCAGCAGCGTCGCCATCACGATAAGCGCGACCAGATCAACCGAAAGCTTTTCGGTGGCAAACAAAACAACCGCGCCAATGGCAATCACAAAAACGAGGATTATCTCAAAACTCATAAGAATTTAACTTTTTAAGATCAGTGGAAAAACAGGTTCACCCTGCGCAAACATAACAATTGCTGGTTAAATCGGATTTTAATCAATTTCTGATTGTGTTTTTAGAAAAGGTGAAAGCACTAAACTACACGAAAAGACACGAAATATCTTGACTCTATTCGCAGAGTTAGTTAGCATTTCCGGCTTCTCATCACAAATCAATACAATAAGTTTATTGAATATTTGTTCAAAGCCAAAACTTACTTAGCGGATTTTAAGGAGTGAAATTAAAAGAAAAAAGGTTGAGTTTAAGCGCAACTCAACCTTTCGGCATTTCGCCTGACAATTTCTAAATATTCTAACCGCAACAACTGTAATTCCGACGTATGAAATTTTTACCGCTTACTAAAAGCGATGTTAATTTTCATTCGGTTACGTGAATCTCATCGTGCCGATTAACTCTCGTGAACATAAAATAAGCTCCTAATCCGACTGCCACAAGAGCAAAAAGAATTCCGAGGATGAGATTCATCGAACCTTCGTCAACCGCTTGATTCTGAAACCTATAAAAAAAGAACGCCGCAACTGCTGCGGAAACTAAAGCCAAAAGAGCTACAAGCATATCTTTCACAATTACTCACCTCCAGTTTTTAACGAATTTTGAAACTTTCAAGGTGGTCAAAATTCCTGCACCAACCTAAACCTTTTTTAAGTCTATGCAAACTATCAACTGCTTATTTCCGAATGCAGCTAATTTTAACTCTTTTAGTTAGAAAAATCAAGGATTTACAGAATAATTTTCAAGAAACCGGAAGACTTCAATCTTCAAATTGCAAAATCTCAATAATCTCGCGCATAATCTGTCTGCCCGTTTCCACTTCGTCGGGTTTAAGCGAAATCGCGCCGACAACAGCGTGTCCGCCGCCGCCGTAACGCTCGCAGATTTCCGCGATGTTGTGCAGTCGCGGGCGCGGCGACCAGGGATTTGAGCCGATTGAAATTTTTGTTCTGTAAGTGCTTTGCGTGATGGCGATATTGTAAGTCGTCTGCGGGTAAAAATAATAGGGAATAAATTTGTTGTAGCCGTCAATTCCTTCTTCGACAAGATCGAAATTTACAACTCCGCGGTCGTATTTGGCTTTTTGTTTGATAAGCTCAACCGTATGCCAATGCTGCTCTAAAATCGGTTGGAGCTTGGCTTGAATTTCTTCGCTTTCGACCAGTTCGTCCAGCGTTTTTTCGGTCAAATCACGGATAATTTTTGCGACGAATTCTTCGTTTTTTTCGCCTTCGATAACCTGCATCAGCTTTAAAGCCGATGAACGAAGCTCGACACATTGCGCGGGCGATTCATATAAAGCGCCGTCAATAATATGCGCCCACTCGATAAGCTCTGCGAGCGACTCGTCTTCAAAATAAAACTTTTCCCGCGCAACTTTGGCGATAAACTCTGCACACGATTTGCTGTTCGTGTCTAAGAATTTTCTGCCCGAAGTATCCTGCAAAAAATGTTTTTCGTCTTCTTGCGATAAAAACGCCGATTGATGATGGTCAAACCACCAGGTTACGCGGTCGTCGGCACAATACTTAAAATCAACAATGGCGTTTTCGCCTTCGTCTGTCAGAGCGTTGCGGTCGAAAAAATTCCCGGCGCGGTGCGCTACCGGAACATATCCGATTTCGGCTTGCGGATGGAATTTTGCGCGATAAAATTTTGTGAAAACCGCGGCTGACGATACGCCGTCAAAGCAGTTTCCGTGATAAAGTATCCGAAGTTTCATAAGAACGGCTTTTGCAAATAGAGCAAAACAATTTAGATTAAATGGCAAAACGGTTTTCGTCAAGAAAAAGTTTATGAAGATACGTCTGGCACAAAAAGAAGAAGCGCCTGCATTAATCGAATTTAACCAAGCAATGGCGCAGGAAACCGAGGGAAAGCGGCTCGAAAGAGAGATTTTGCAAAGCGGCGTGGAAGCCGTTTTCGCAGACGAGAAAAAAGGCTTCTACGTCGTTGCGGAAAACGAAGGCGAAATCATCGGCGGTCTGATGGTCACCTTTGAATGGAGCGATTGGCGCAATTCATGGTTTTGGTGGATTCAGAGCGTTTATATTTTACCGGATTTTCGCGGTCAAAAAATTTACAGCCGCTTATATGATTTTGTAAAGGGTTTGGCGCGTGAGAAAGGAAATGTCTGCGGCTTTCGGCTGTATGTGGAAAAAGAAAACGAGCGGGCGCGGAAGGTTTATGAAAAAGTCGGGATGGAGCAGTCGTATTATTTGATGTATGAAGAAATGCTCTAACGATTAAATTTATTCTTTGATTTTCGCAGATTAATGTTAAAATTCCCTCAAACTTTTCGCCGATGATTTCCGCCGAAAAATATCATCAAACAATTGAAGAAGCGACAGCGCGTTTAATTTCACGCGCCGAAAATTCGCGCGGCTTGAAAACGGAAGAAGTGCGACCGCGCGTTTTGAAGGCGTTGGAAAAATATCTGCTGAAAGATAATGAAAATGCTTCGAGCGGGGAGATAAAGGCGTTTATTGATGAGATTCGGGCTGATGATTTGTGTTTGATAATCGCCTGCGAGCGAGGCAGTGAAACGGCTTGGGAGTTTTTGGTAAAGAATTTCGACGCGACCGTTAAATCGGCGGCGCGGAAGATTTCAAATAACAATGAGGACGCAGAGGATTTGGCGAGTTCGATTTGGGCGGAGCTTTACGGTTTGAAGGAAGGCAAAAGTAAGTTGGCATATTATTCCGGTCGCGGAAGTCTTGCTGGTTGGCTTCGTGCCGTGACGAGCCAGCTTGCGATTGACCAATTTCGCAAGATGAAGCGCCTCGTGCAGATTGAAGAAGCCCGCGAATTTGAAAATCTGGCGCAGGAATCGTCGGAGAAAACGGATAATTTGCGCGTTGTTTCAGTCGCTGAAAATCCCGAAGAGATTTTCAGCGAAACTGAAGCGCAAACGGATGTTGCGAAAGCATTAAGACGAGCTATCAACGAACTCGAAGCCGAAGACCGTTTGATTCTGAAACTTTATTATTTTGAGGATTTAAAGCTGAAAGACATTGGCGCGACTCTCGGTTTTCACGAAGCGACGGCGAGCCGCAAACTTGCCCGCGTCCAGACCGAAATAAGAAAATCGGTGGAAAGGATTTTGCGGGCGGAACACGGCTGGAGCGAGCGGGAAGTTAAACGCAATTTGTCGGAAACGGCGGAAAAACTCGGCATTAATTTAGAGAAAATGTTTGCGATTCTGCTGGTTTTGGCTCTGGTGCAAGAATATTTTCGATAAGGCGTTCTGACATTGGACATTGAACATTTATCATTTACCAAAAAGAATTGATAAATGTTCAATGATAAATGATAAATGACACCTGATTTCGACAAGGAAATAGACGCTCTTTTGCGGCAAGCGGCGCGAGGCGATGATTTTTTAAATGAAAATCCGCCCGCGCACATTGACGCCGACGAGATTTCCGCATTTGCCGAAAACGCTTTGCCGCAAACGGCAAAAATGCGCGTTACCGGACATTTGGCGGACTGCGCGAAGTGTCGAAACATTCTGGCGAACGTGATTTCTCTCAACGCCGAAACCGCCGCCGAGACAATTCCTACGAATGAAACTGTTGAAGCCGCAATTCCGTGGTATAAACGCTTTTTCGCTTTTCCGCAGCTTGCTTACGCGATGGGCGCGTTGGCATTGGTTTTTTCAGGCGTGATCGGAATTTTGGTTTATCAAAGCGCACGGGAAACGGCGAGTTTCGATATGGCTAAAGTTCCCGCCTCACAGCCTGCCGGAAGAGGTCCGAATGCGGAAGAAGAGATGCCGATTTATCAAGATAATTTAGCAAATACGTCGAATATGACGATGATGACAAATGCGAACGCGTCGGCAACTCCGCAGATTTCTACTGCAAATACTTCGTCAAATTTTAGTGTTACCGAAAGCCGCACTTTTAATACAAATGCAGCTGCGACAAATACGGCGAGAACCGATACTCCAAAACGGGAATTGAGCAGAGATAATCAGTTAATGTTTGCGCCGCCGCCAAAGCCTGAAAAACCGGCTGAGGCAGAAGTCTCAGCGCAATTGGCGGATGAAAGTAAAGAAGAGCGTCCAACAGTCGCCGACAAACGAACTGAAAGTGATATAGCTTTGCAGAAAGCCCCTGCTCCGGGCTCAGTTGCGGGAAGAAGTGCGGCGGATGAAAGACCAAAAGCGAAAACGCTGTCAAGGGAAGCTGAAACGCGGCGAATCAGCGGAAAAAGTTTCAATCGCAAAGACGGAGTTTGGTATGACGCGGCTTATCGCAGTCAAAGCACGACTAATGTTCGCCGCAGCACGGAAGATTACCGGAAACTCGAAAGCGGTTTGCGGGTTATTGCCGAAAGCTTGGATGGAGTAGTGGTTGTAGTTTGGAAAGAGAAAGCGTATCGGATTCAATAAAATTTGGGATATTAAAAAAAGTCGGTAGGGGCGAGGCTTGTCCTCGCCCGTTCTGTTTTGAACAAAATCGGATGAGGACAAGCCTCGCCCTGAAAAAACAGGGTTTATTC
>DATHTS010000908.1:0-2001 GCA_035462935.1 Pyrinomonadaceae bacterium | reverse complement strand
CGACCGCGCAAACAAACAGAACCAACAATCCGCAAACGACTTCGCCGAAAGTTTCAAATCCCGCTTCGACTACACAAACGACGACCTCTTCAACAACCACGACATCAAAACCCGACCCGATTCAAATCAACGTCAAGGTTTTAGCCGACAACACGGCGAACGGCTGGACGAATTCCGGCTGGGTGGTTCGCAAAGGTCAGAAAATCAGAATCAGCAGTTCCGGGCGCGTATCTCTGGGCAGCGGGCGTTTTACGACTTCAGCCGGTATTTCCTCTCTGCCTGACAATGATAAATTGGTCAAAAACGGCGCGACCGGCGCGTTGATTGCCGTTATCGGCGATGACAACAACGATTTTATACTTGTCGGCGAGCAGCGCGAGTTTATCGCCGAACGCGACGGAGCGTTATTTTTAGGCGTGAACGAAGGCAATTTGAACGACAATTCGGGCGCTTTCAGCGTTACGATTGAAATTGACCCGACGAATTAGTAGGCAGTAGGCAGTAGCAGTTGGCAATCTTTGCTAGTAGCCGCGAATTTGGCAAAAACCAAAAAATCTTTTTGCGTTTTTTGTGAATTTTTGCGGCTATTTTTGTTTTTACTGCCTACTGCCGCCGCCTACTGCAAACTTTTCCTTGATTTCTTCCAACCAAAAGCGGACAATCGGTATCTAAAGTTTTAAATTCCGCGAAATAAAAGCTATGAAAATCCGACATTTTACCGCCATTCTGCTTGTGATGTTTCTTCTGGTCGGCTTAAGCTCCGCCGCCTTTGCTCAATCGCGTCCGCAACGACCTGATACGACCAAAGGAAATCAGAAGAAAAACCAGCGTCCCGACCCGAAAGAAGTTGAAGAACAAAAGAAGCGCGAAGAGGAGCGGCGCAGGCTTGAAGAAGAAGAAAAGAACGCCATTATTGACGATGAGGTTTTGAAAATTAACACAAACGTCGTCAATGTTGACGCGGTCGTTTTCAACAAAAAAACCGGCGAAATTATTACCGGCTTGAAAAAGGAAAATTTCGCTGTTTTTGAAAACGGCGTCAAGCAGGAAATCACCAACTTCGCCACGCCCGAAGCCCCGATTACCGTTACGCTGGTTGTCGAATACAGTAAATGGTCGGAAACATTCGGGCAAGCCGCCGGCGGTTATTTTGAATCGGGCAAAATGGAAGTCGTGCGCCCCGTAGCTTATTTTCTCTCGCGTTTTATCAAACCGCCCGGCGATTACGCTTCCGTGATTGCCTTCGATATGCGCCCGACGCCGATTACCGATTTTACCAACGACCCGAACCGCCTGCGGGCGACGATTGACATTCTTTTAAGAAATAACCCGGCATTCAGGGAAAACAATCTTTTCGACGCGGTTAAATTCGCGCTTGTCGGCGGTAGAGGCGATGCGGTTGTTTTGGAGAACACAAAGGAAAGGGTGGCGGATTATGGCGGGATGGTTGATGTCAAAGCCCCGCGCAAAGCGATTATCCTGGTTGCTTCCGGCATTGACACTTTTAGTAAAACCAATTACGACGAAGCGCGTAAAGTCATTCAAAACTCCGGCGTGCCGATTTATATCATCAGCACCGGCAATCTCTTTTACAAAAAATACGAGCATCTGCTTCCGGCAACCGACGGATTAAGCGGAATGCCCGGCAGATTGACTTTTTTACAAGCTAAAAACACGATGAACACCTTCGCCAAGGAATCCGGCGGAATGCATTTTGAAATGACTTTTGAAGGCGAAATTCCAAACTATCTCAATTCGATCAACGCTCTTTTGCGAAATCAATACAGCATCGCTTACGACATCAACGAAAAACGCGAAGCGGGCAAAAAATACAAGCTCGAAGTAAAAGTTGATGTAAACGGCGACGGCGTTTATGAAGAAAAACAATACGAAATTCGACACCGACCGTTTTACACTACGCCGAAAGAAGAAAAAGATAAAAAGTAGAAATTAGATTAGTTGAATTAAACAAAAAGCGGAAGTCAAAATTTTGACTTCCGC
>DATHTS010000907.1:0-11881 GCA_035462935.1 Pyrinomonadaceae bacterium | reverse complement strand
TAACCGGAACTTACCGTTTGGATGTCTCCCGCAGCGAAAACGCCCGGGAAATTGCCGACCGCGCGATTCAAAACAGCAATATCCGCAGCAATGAAGCCAGGGAAGATTTGGAAAACAGGCTCGACGCGCCGGAGCAGATTGCGATTGATGTTCGCGGAAATCAGGTAACTCTGGCTTCTTCAAAATCTTCGCCGATTACATTTCAAGCCGACGGGCAGACCCGCACGGAGAACTCAGGCGGCAGAACAATCCGCGTTCGCGCCGGTTTGCAGGGCGATGAATTGACCGTTTCGAGTCTCGGCGGCGATACGGATTACACTGTTACTTTTACCCCGATTGACGGCGGAAAATCTATGCGCGTTACGCGCCGGTTTACGACCGATTATTTAAGCCAAACCGTTTTTGCTGACAGCGTTTACACAAAAACCGACGCGGTTGCAAAACTTGGAATTAATAGCGGAGGCAATTCGACTGATGACGGAAATTATTCGAGCAATGACCCTTCCGATTTTCCGGGCAGCAATCCTTATCCGAATACCAGAAACGCCCGAACCGGCGAATACATTGTGCCGAACGGAACGATGCTGACCGGCATTCTGGAAAATGAAATTAACACGAAAGTTTCGCAAAACAACGACCGTTTCCGAATGACCGTCCAATCGCCGGATCAATTTCGCGGCGCGATTGTGGAAGGCTACATTTCGGGAATTGACCGTTCAGGCAGAGTTTCCGGTCGCTCCGAGATAACGTTTAATTTCGAGCGCATCAGCCTGCGAAACGGGCAAACCTACGATTTCGCCGGCTACCTGCAAAGCGTGACCGACCAAAACGGTAAAACCATCAGAGTCGGCGAAGAAGGCGAAGCGAAAGGCGACAGCCAGACGAAAGAAACCGTCAAGCGCGGAGGCATAGGCGCGGGAATCGGAGCGGTTATCGGCGCTATCGCGGGCGGCGCTAAAGGCGCGGCTATCGGAGCGATTATCGGCGGCAGCGCAGGCGCAGGCTCGGTGATTGTGGAGGGCAGAGATGATCTTGAGCTAAAACAAGGTTCAATGATCACGGTGCGGTCTTCTTCACCGATTAGATAAATTGCAAAAAAACTCAAAACAAAAATCCGGCTGTAATTTTACGCAGCCGGATTTTTTGTCAAAAATTATTTTTCAATAGAAATTCACTACTCTGTAAACTAAATTCTTTAACAATTTTCAAGCGTTTTGAGTCCCTGCTTTAGCAGGCTTTAACTGAGCGAAAAGCCGCCTGAAGGCGGGACTCTAAACATTAAGAAATTTACTTTACAGAGTATTCACTCTAAAATCATTACCGCTGCTTCACCTTTCAAGACTGTTTCACCGTTCTGGTTTGCGCAGACGGTTTCGAGCGTCACAATCGGTTTATCTTCACGAATATTTGTAACAGTCGCGGTCGCCGTTACTATGTCGTCAAGAAAAACCGGCGCGGTAAATTTTAAGGTTTGCGAAAGATATACGATTTTCCGCTCTTTGAATTCGTAACCGAGAACCGCCGAAATTAACGCGCCGGAAATCATTCCGTGCGCGATGCGTCTGCCGAAACGGGTTTTTGCGGCAAATTCTTCATCCAGATGAATCGGATTGTAATCGCCGGAAAGCTCGGCAAATTTTCTCACGACTTCATCGGTAATTTGTTTGCTGGTTGAAAATTTATCTCCGATTTTTAATTCCATGTTCATTGTTATGTTTATTAAATCCTGAAATTAGAATGCAACAAACAATCTCATTTTCCTTAAATTAACCAAATATTTGAAAACAAAATATGAAATTCAATAAAATAAAGTTTAATCGAAATTTATTTTTTGTCTAAAACCGAAATGCTTCCAGAAGAAATCGAACAATTCCGCGACCGGAAATGGCGGCGCGAGGAAACTTTAAAGGTCGAAACCGCCCAGCAGGTCGAACAGATGGTTGAAGAATTAGGCTTTTGTCTCGGCTTGACCGATTCGCGCACGAATCTGCCGAGCGTTTATATCGCCGTTTGCGGCAGGCGCGATGTTCATTCGCCGAAAAATGTGCAGAAGGATTATGAAACGAGTCTGGCTTGGACGCTCAAAGACGAAGTCATGATGCGCGGCAAAGTTTATTACTCGAAACTCTGCAAAGGTCGCGCGATGTTCGTCGCGCCGCGTCTGATTCCGTATTTCAACGCGATTTGGGGCGTTCCCGAAGATCGGGAGAAAAGAGTTTTGTCCGGCAGCGCAAACAAAATTTTGGAAGTTTTACGAAAGGAATGGGAATTGGGAACGGCGGATTTGCGCCTTGAAACCGAAATAAAAAGCCGCGCCCGGATGACAAAAGCTCTCGACAAACTTCAGCGCGCAATGAAGGTCATACCGCAGGAAGTTTTGTATAAACCGAGATTCACCTATATCTGGACTCTAGCGGAAGCGCGTTTTCCAAAAGAATTGGCGAAAAAAGTTTCGCGCGAAGAAGCCGTCAAAGAAATCGCCCGCGCATTTTTACAAATGTGCGGAATGACTCAGCGCGGCGAGTTTGCCAAAGCATTAGGTTTAACGCGCAAAGAAGCTGGGAAAGCAAATCATCAATTGGTTGAAGAAGGTTTTGCAGAAAGATTATCGGTTGGGGTTTATAAATTAGCTGAGAAGTGAGATGTGAGATGTGAGAAGTAAGAAATTTGGGCTTTATTTCTCAGTTCTCACATCTCACATCTCACTTTTTTAGTATTTCATCAATTCCGCAACCGCTTTTTCGAATGGGAAGCGAGAATTTCCGAAAATCATTTTCACCTTACCCTGTTGCGTTCAATTCAAACTGTGAATGCGAAGCGGCGGGCGGATTAATAAAAACTATGTTCACGTCTGCCCGGCGGCTCGAAACTGAAATTTTTTGACGATGACCTCTTGATCTCCGTTGGGAAAAACGACATCCGGCGGCTGTCTCCATAGGTTTAAATGCACCGTTTGGCAGGCATCGGTCGGTATATATGTATTCTGCGAGGAAGATGTCGTCCAGGTAATGTCGGGCGCAGACGGCAGATTGTCCAGATCGTAAATGCCGTAATAAACAGAATAAGTAACCGGCTGGGCGGCTTCGTTCCATTGCAGAACGATGGTAATTTCGCCCGTATCCTGAAGAGTGATGCGGTGGACGTTACCTTGCGGCTCCCACGGCTGCAAAGTAAATTGGGCATTTGTCGGATCGCTCAGATTTCCCCAGCGGCTGCACTCGATCATATCCAATTCGTGATGCGAATTTGTCTGGGAATTATCCGCATCGAAACGATATGTAAAAGCTCCGAAACAAGCATTATTGGCAAGATTATTTCCAAAGCTTCCCGCCGTGGCGGCAGCCACCAGATACGTGCCGAAGCCGGGATAAAATCTTGTCGGCGGATTAGAACCGTTAGGGTTATTGGCAGTTTGTCCCCACAAAAGCACCTCGATGGAAGACCACTGCATCGGACCATTCGGCAGTTGCGTCTGCTTCATTTGCAAATGGAGTCCGTCATCGTCAACAAACGCGAGACGCGGATCCCACTGCTCGCCGTTAAACCAGTAGCCGGTGTTGGAAATGTTAAACGGGTAATTTGTCCACCACCAGTAGCCGTCAAATTTGATTAAACAATTTTCGGTATTGCACACGGAACCTTCCGGCTCCGCAGGTCTTGTGTCGCAGTCGTTACCATTACTCATGGAAATATCTCCTATTTTTTTAGTATTTCATCAATTCCGCCACCGCTTTCTCGACATCTTCAATCTGCGGCAAAATGAAATCCTCGACTTGCGGCGCGTAGGCGACAAATGTATCGGTCGCCGCAACACGGCGCACGGGCGCATCGAGATATTCAAATAATTCATCGGAAATCCGCGCCGCGATTTCCGCGCCGTAGCCGAATGAGAGCGAATCTTCGTGGGCGACAATTACACGCGAGGTTTTCCTGACCGATTCGGCTATCGCTTCCCAATCGTATGGGACGAGCGTTCGCAGATCAATTAATTCAACCGACACTCCTTCTTTATCGAGACGCTTCGCGGCTTCAAACGAGCGCTGAACTAATGCGCCGTAAGTTACGATTGTAACGTCCGTGCCTTCCTTAACGGTTTTCGCTTTGCCGAACGGAATCATAAATTCCGAAGAAGGATACTGCGATTTGTTATAAACCTGACGGTAAAGATGCTTGTGTTCGAGAAACAAGACGGGATCGTCGCAGCGAATCGAAGTTCGCAAAAGACCGTTTGCGTCCAAAGCGTTTGACGGGTAAGCAATCAAAAGTCCGGGCGTGTGCGAAAAAATCGTTGTTCCCGACTGCGAGTGATAAACCGCGCCGCCTTTCAGATAGCCGCCGACCGGAACGCGCATTACGATAGGACATTTCCAATCGTTGTCCGAACGCCAGCGCATCAGAGCCAGCTCATTTCTGATTTGGTGATAAGCAGGGAAAATGTAATCGAAAAACTGAATCTCGACGACCGGCTTTAAGCCGCGAGTTGCCATTCCGATGGCGCGACCGACAATATTTGCTTCCGCCAGCGGCGAATTGAAAACACGCGCCGAGCCGAATTTTCTTTGCAGATTCGCCGTAACTTTGAAAACGCCGCCTTTTCCTTTGACGGTTTCCAGATATTCTTCCCGCGAAACGTCCGCCACATCCTCGCCGAAAACGACGATGCGAACATCGCGTTCCATTTCCTCGTGCATACAGCGGTTTATAAGGTCAACCATCGTTCCCGCATTGCCGGAAAGCTCCGCGCCTTCCTCGGTGTCGAAATCTTTGGAAGTCGGGTCAACATCCGGCGAAAAAACGTTTCTGAGTGCGCTTTCGGGCGCGGGCTGCGGCGTGGCAATCGCTTCGTCAGCCGCTTGATTTACTTCCTCATCAACTTCCTTTCTAAGACTTTCCAAATCTTCCGACGAAGCGATTCCTTCGGTCATCAAAAATTCGGCAAAAGTTTTTATCGGATCAATTTCCGCGTCTTTTTGGCGTTCCTCTTCCGGGCGATAAAGTCTTTCGTCATCGGAAAGCGAATGCGAATACGGACGAATAACTTTCGCGTGAATAAACGCCGCGCCTTTTCTTTCTCGGCAATGCTCGACGGCGCGTTTGAACGTTTCGTAAGATTCGAGCGGATCTGTGCCGTCGCATTTTTGAATGAAAAGGTTCGGAAAACCGGAAACCAATTTTGAAACATCGCCGCCCGCAACACCGACTTCAACCGGAACAGAAATAGCGTATCCGTTGTCTTCAACCAGAAAAATTACAGGCAGTTTCAAATTACAAGCCGTATTCAGAGCTTCCCAAAATTCGCCTTCGCTCGTCGTGCCATCGCCGACTGACATATAAACAACTTCATCGCCTTTGAAACCGAGAATTTTGTCCCGCATTTCTTCGACCAGCGAAGCGCGATAGCTTGCTTCAGCCGCGCCAACCGCCTGCAAAGCCTGCGTTCCTGTGGGCGAAGATTGCGATGGAACATTTAATTTCACGCTTCCCCAATGCGAAGGCATCTGCCGCCCGTGCGAATTCGGGTCGGTTTCCGCGCCGACTGCCGAAAGAAGCATTTCAAGCGGAGTCATTCCGAGTTGCAGCATCAAAGCGCGGTCTCGGTAATAAGGGTAAAACCAATCATAGCCCGCTTTCATCGCTAAACCTGCGGCGGTTAAAATCGCTTCGTGTCCCGCGCCGGAAATCTGGAAAAAGATTTTGTTCTGCCCTTTAAGCTGGATTTCCTTATCGTCAACTCTTCTGGACATATACATCGTGCGGTAAATTCCAACCAGCGTTTTTTCGTCCAGACCGTGATATTTATCGGCTTTGGAAACAGTTCTTTTATTGCCGTTTGTGGCTGTCTTCTTCCTTTTATCCGATGTTTTCCCAAGTGCGTCTTTCGCAGTTTTCTGAACTTTGTCAGCCGTTTCCGTGCCGTCGCCCTGCATCGTATCAATTGCCTCAACGACCCTTTTTTCCACTTTGTTATTTGTTTTTTTGCTTTGTTTCGCCCGCGTGTTTTCTTTTGCTGTTTTTTTAGAATTCTCTTTTTTTGCTGCTGTTGCCATTTCAATAATTTCCTATTAAATAATGAATTTCTATAAAAGGGTAAATTTAAAAAATACCAAAGATGTCAGATGTGAGCAATTTCACTAATCTTCAACTGTTTATTAAAATTCTAACACAACTTTCCCGAAACTTTTGTTTGATTCCAGATATTCATGAGCCTCGCGCACATCTTCAAAGCGGAAAACCTTATCCAAATTCGGCTTGATTTTGCCCGCTTCTATTAGTGGCAACACCTCTTTGGCAAACACGGCTGTCGCCTCCGCTTTTTCCTCTGCGGAGCGCGAACGCAAAACCGTGCCGATGATTTTCAGGCGTTTTGAAAGAGCGATTCCCAGATTAAACTCCGCTTTCGCGCCCCCGACCAAACCGACGAGAATCAAACGACCTTTGAACGCGAGACTTTCGAGATTCTCACCGAAATACTTCGCCCCGACCAAATCGAGAATTACGTCAACGCCTTTTCCATCAGTCTTTTCCTTGATGATTTCGGCAAAATAATTTGGATTTTTTTCAATCAACTCGCTTTCCCCGACAATCCCCAAATCAAGCCCGAATTCCCTACACTTATCTAGTTTTTCTTCCGTTCTCGAAGTCCCAAAAACCCGGATGCCCTTCGCTTTCGCAAGCTGCAAAGCGGCAAGACCGACGCCCGAACCGACCGCGTGAATCAAAAGCGTTTCGTTTTCTTTAAGATTTCCCTGCGTGAAAATCGTATCCGAAGCGGTGATAAAGGCTTCGGGAATTGCGGCGGCTTCGATAAAACTCATATTTTCGGGGATTTTTGCAAGCTGATTTTCGGCTGTCAAAACAAATTCCGCTTGCGCTCCGCCCGCCGTGATTCCAAAAACGCGGTCACCGGTTTCGAGTTTCTGAACCCTTTCACCTACTTTCGCAACTTCGCCCGCAAACTCAAGCCCTAAAGTTCTTTCAGGAAAACCTTTCGGCGCGGGATAAAAACCCTTTCTTTGCAAAATGTCAGCGCGATTTAGACCGGCGGCTTTGACGCGAACGAGAATTTCATCGCCTTTCGGCTTCGGCGGATTTTCAACTTCGCGGATTTCGAGATTTTCCGCGCCGCCGAATTCTTTGATAAAAACTGCTTTCATAAATTACTAGAGACTATCTCAAAAATACAAAACGTAAGGTTAAGCAAGCGGTCTGTGACCGCGTTTGCCGAAGATTGTTGCCTGAAACGCGGTCTTAGACTGCTTGCTTAACGATAATATTATTTTTGAGGCAGCTTCTAAAATAACAAAGATTCAATCAGCAAAGCTAAGATACAATAAAAGGAAGAAACCACAGATGAACACAGATAAACACAGATTTTAATTTATTTCTTATCCGTGTTCATCTGTGTTTATCTGTGGTTTCAATCCTTTTAAAGCAGTTTTGCCTTGCTGCTTTTAATCCGCATTTTGAATTTCCCGCCCGTTTCGAGGACAATAAAGACAGAAAATTATGCGTTATTTAATTTTATTTTTATTTTCGATTTTGCTTTTCACCGCCTGTCAAAAAGCTGAAACGCAAACCGCTTCGCCGGAAGCAAAACGCTATCCGCTGAAAGGCAAAGTCCTGTCGGTTGACAAGGAAAAGAAAAAAGCATCCATCGCGCACGAGGAGATTCCCGGCTATATGGAAGCGATGACGATGAATTTTCCCATCAAGGACACTTGGGTTTGGGATGATTTGACGGAGGGCTCGGAAATTCGCGGCGATTTGGTCGTGGACAAAGACGAATACTGGCTGGAAAATATCGGCATCTTAGCCGCTCCGCGTCCCGACCAGCCCGCACCGCCGGTAAAAGAAAATGTCGCGCAGATCGGCAAAGAAGTTCCGAATTTCACCTTAATCAATCAAGACGGCAAGCGAGTCTCGATGAACGATTTTCGCGGAAAAGCGACCGCCGTTACTTTTATTTACGCGCAATGCCCTTTGCCGGAATACTGTATTTTGATGTCGAAAAATTTCAGCGATCTCGCCAATCAATTGCAGGATTCGGAACTTAAAGATCAAATCCGGCTTTTGAGCATCTCGTTTGACCCGCAGCGCGACACGCCCGAAAAACTGAAGCAATACGGGCTTGGTTATCTCGGAAAAAATTCGAAGGCGACGGATTTCGAGGTTTGGCAGCTTGCGACCGGAAAAGATAAAGAAGTGCGCGAAATTGCCGATTTTTTCGGGCTTCGGTATGAGGTTGACGAAAAGGACAAGACGCAGTTTAACCACTCGCTCCGCACGGCGGTTATCGCGCCCGACGGGAAAGTTACGAAAATTTTTTCGGGAAATGATTGGACAAACGGCGAGCTGTTGCGGGAACTGCAAGTGACGTTAAAATAAAACGCTTCAGAAAATTTTGCCCGCGAATTACGCGAAAAGATGCGAATAAGAAATTTATTCAAAAAGCTCTTTTTGATTCAAATTTCAAAAATTCGCGTTCTTTCGCGTTATTTGCGGGCAATTTCTTTCCTTATTTTCCAATATCTAGCCGGAAACAAATCTGCCCAGATAATGCGGCAGCATCTTGCGCCACCAGACCCAATCGTGATTCACGTCCTGCCCCCAAATCTCAAGCAGATGCGGAATTCCTTTTGAATGTAAAAGCGCGGAAAACTCGCGGCTTCTGTCCGGCGCTTCAAACGCGCCTTGCCCGGTTACAATCACGATTGAATCAGCCTTTTGCAGGCGCGGCAAATGATAATCGTCATTCAAATTCTTCAAATAGTGCATCGGGTTATTGAAATAGACGTTATCGTCATGATAACGCGGCAGATACCAGCGAATATCGTAGCTTCCGCTCATCGCAATCGTGCCGCGAATCTGATCAGGATGCTTGAAATAACAGTTTGCCGCCAGAAAAGCGCCTAAAGACGCGCCGGTCGTCAGAGGCTTTGCATCCTGCCCGCATTCGTTGCGAATAAGCGGCAAAACCTCTTCCATAATATAGCGGTCGTAGCGTGTTAAAAGCTCGGCTTTCCACTGCGGCGAAGCGTCATCGTTTAAAAGACTGTAACGATTAACCGAGTTTATCGAATAAGCGCGTATTTTTCCCGAATTGATTAAATCCTTGATCGCGTCAATCAAATAAAAACGCTCGTATTCCAAAAAATCCGCCGCCGCCGTCGGAAACATCAAAAGCGGATAACCCGCATCACCGTATGCCACAAGCGGCATTTCCATTCCAAGATTGTGGCTGAACCACGAAGTTGTATCACGTCGCATAATTTAATTTTTCAAAAAATTTTGATTATGTGAGGTTAAAAGAAAACGGCTCCGACTGCAAGTTGCGTTTAGTGTTCACGCTTTAGCGCGCTTTCAATCAAACAAAGCAAATTAAAGTTTGGACTCTGAACAAACTTTATTTGACGACCGTTATTTCCCGCGTCGTCGAATTATATCCGCCGTTTTCGACCGGATTTCCCTGCTTGTCAACAAGTTCCAGTTTCACGCTGCGTTTCCCGGCTCCCCAACCGGCAAGCCAGACGGGCTGCCATCGGTCAATAAACTGCGGCTGCGCCCCGTCAATCGTGTAACGCACACGGTATTCGCCGCCATCGCCGACAAGTTTCGCATTTGTCAGCCAAAAATCAATCATAATCGGGTCGGCTTCCTCACCCTTGTATTCGCCTTTCGGTCGGCTGTAGGTCAAAAGCGGCTTTGTTTTATCAACCGCGGGCGCTGTTGAGTCCTGCATTTCCTTGCCTTCCGAAGCATTTGCGTTAGACATTTGCTGTCCGCTGTTGGTTGTAGCGGGTTTCGTTGTATCCGCGCCGCCGTTTTTCACCGTGAAGCGAATCATTTGAAACGCGCCGTCATTTTTGTAGCTTTCGTGCCAAGGGCGCGACGGGAAAACTCGTAAAGTGTGCTCACCGTCGGCGACATTTCTGAGTTCAAACGGCTCGTTAAGATTGTAGTAAGCTTCGTAGGGCTGATTGTCTAAAATAACGTGAATATGATTGCCCATTCCCGTCTGCGGGTCTTTGCCCGTGCCGTAGCCTTTCAGTTCGCCGCCGAGACTGAGGCGAACCGGAACGGTCGAACTGTTAATGGTCGCGCCTTCGGTCGGCGACACGAATTTCAGCGTCGGGTTCGCCGCGTCCTGCTCGCCGCGCTGCGCGATCATTTCCTTGATTCGCGCAGGCGTATCAGTTACCGTTAAATTTTGCGTCGCCGGCGAAGCGGCTGTGTTCACCGCGTTTGTGTTATCAAACCGGTTGGCATTGCTCATTTGATAATCGGGCGTCCTAGTTTCACCGCCGCAAGCCGCTAAAAAGGCAACCGCAATCGAAATTATTAAAAATTTTGTTTTTTTCATAAATCCTCCCTGTTTCAAATCAATAAATCATTTCCTTTGCGAACTTTGCGCCTTTGCGGGAAATTATTCGGCGTAAGATTTGCAAAAGTTAAAACTATAATTCAAGCCGTTTGCACAGCCGTTTCAGTTTCTTTTATCACCTCAAAATCAAAAACCCGCGCGAAATTTTCAATTATTTTATCTTCGACCTCGGCGAGTTCCAACTCGCGCCCCAAAATCCTTTCCATTGAAGTTACAGGCTCGCCTTCGCACGAAATTATCCAATTGTAATAGCTCAAATCCGTGTTGACGTTCAAAGCGAAACCGTGCGTCGTTACCCAGCGTTTGATATGAACGCCGATTGCCGCGATTTTCCCGTCGCGCGTATGGACGCCCGTTAAGCCTTCGATTTGAAAAGCCTCGATGCCAAAATCAGCCATCGTTCGAATCAGGACTTCTTCCAGATCGCGCACGTATTTGCGCACATCTTCGCGGTCGGGCGAGAGATTTATAATCGGATAACCGACAATCTGCCCGATGCCGTGATACGTAACTTTTCCGCCGCGGTTGGTTTCAAAAACGGCTGCGCCAAGATATTCTAAGGCTTCTTCGGTCGCCAGAACGCCGCTCATCTTGGCGCTTCTGCCCAGAGTATATGTGTGCGGATGTTCGAGGAGAAGCAGATGGTTGTTTCGGCGATTTTCGATAACGGTTTGCTCGATTTCCTTTTGTAAATCCAAAGCCGCGCCGTATTCGATACGTCCGAGACGGCGAACTTGGAGCGCTTCTTTTGTCATCTCTCGCATTGTAAGTTAGATTTTACTTAGAAAACTCTCTCGCAAGCAATGAGGAATATAATGAAAATAAAATTTGTATCGAGCAATTTAATCAAAATCGTTCTTGTTTTCGCTTTTCTTTTCGCCCTAAACGTAACCGCTGAAGCGCAAAGAAGACGGACGACTCGTCCTAAACCGAAACCTACGCCGACTAAAACAACTCCGGCGACAACTCCCGTCTCAAATTTCGAAATCAAAAACGGAGCGGAAAAAGTTTCGGTTCAGATCAAGAATCTGACGAAATTCATCTACGTTCTGGGCGGCGTGGCGAGAGGCATCGAGGATATTGATAAGGAAATGAAAACCGGAAAGGTTTCACGCGAGGTGCAGGACAAAAACGCCAAGTTTAAGCAGAGCGTGCTTCTGAGTTTGAGAAATTTACGCACCGGATTGGCGGCGGTTGAAGTTGATTTCCGGGCTAAACCCGAACTAAAACCATACCTTTCGCACGTTCAAGGCATCTCGGAAATGAGCTACAAAGCGGAAGATTTAGCCGTTGCGGGGCAATTTACCGAATCGGGTAAGATGCTTTTGATAATTGTCGAAAAACTTGCGGATACATTAGCGGCGATGCCGTAAATTAGAAATAAAATTAACAAAATACACGATAAGCCGGTTTTGATGTTCTTTGAAGAATAAATGCAGCAATAAATAAGGAAAAGCTTTTTGCCGGGAGCGCAGGCGGCTCGCCTGCACGAGCGTGAAA
>DATHTS010000906.1:0-20730 GCA_035462935.1 Pyrinomonadaceae bacterium | reverse complement strand
AAAGCGTCGAGCGCGGATTGCAGCATGTCTGTAGCAATCTGTGCCATTAAGGGAAGATCAATATATTTTTTCAACTGCGGCTCGTTATTTAAAACCAGTGCCGAATCGGCAATGCTGGAGGCGTGGTCGGCAATGCGTTCGAGAATCGGCGTGATTTTCGCCACCGAAATCACAAAGCGCAAATCGTGCGCGGCAGGCTGCTGCAAAGCGAGAAATTCAATGCTGAGGCGATCAATCTCAAGCTCCATTTGATCAATAATTTTGTCGTCTTCCGAAACCTGTTTGGCTAGATCGCTGTCGCGTTCAATCAACGATTTCATCGCGCGGTGAAGCGCCTCTTCGGTCTTTCCGCCGAGCAGCAGTAATTTGTCGCGTAAAACGCCCAGCCTTTGGTCAATTATTCTGTTTTCCATCACTATCTCTCGAGAATACGGTAATAATTATAACAAAAAATCAGCCGAATCTACCTGTAATATAATCTTCCGTTAGTTTTTCGTCCGGGTTTGTGAACATTCTTCTGGTCGAATTTACTTCGACGAGTTTGCCGAGCATAAAAAACGCCGTCCGGTCGGAAACACGCGCCGCCTGCTGCATATTATGCGTAACAATGACGATTGTATAGTCTTGTTTTAATTGGACAACGAGTTCCTCGATTTTCTGTGTCGCAATCGGGTCGAGCGCGGAAGCCGGTTCGTCCATTAGAATTACTTCCGGCTGAACCGCCAGCGCGCGTGCGATGCAAAGCCTTTGCTGCTGCCCGCCGGAAAGCCCGAATGCGGAAGTATTCAGCCGGTCTTTTACTTCGTCCCAGATAGCCGCATCAGTGAGCGCCTTTTCGACGCGCTCATTCAAATCGGCTTTATTTTTGTGCAAACCGTTAATGCGAATTCCGTAAGCGACATTTTCAAAAATTGATTTCGGGAACGGGTTGGATTTCTGAAAAACCATCCCGACCTTGCGGCGCAGGGCGACAACATCTGTTCCCGGCGCATAGATATTTTTGCCGTCAATTAAAACCGTGCCGTCAACTCTGGCAATCGGAATCGTGTCGTTCATTCGATTCAGAGTGCGGATAAAAGTGGATTTTCCGCAGCCCGAAGGACCGATAAAAGCCATAACCTCACGTTCGGGAATCTCCAGCGAAATATTGTGGAGAGCTTGCGCTTTGCCGTAATAAAAGTTTAAATCTGAAACGCTGATTTTGCTTTCCATAATTTGCTGATGCTTAGTATCTTCTCCGTGTTAAAAACCTGACCGTAATATTGATAGCCAGGATAAGTCCGACCAAAATTAACGTTGCCGCCCAAGCCATTTGATGCTCGACTTCAAAGGGTCCGGTCGCGTAATTAAAAATCTGCACGGTCAGAGACGCCATCGGCTGGTCGAGAAAATAATTGTAAAAACGACTGTTCAGCGCCGTAAAAAGCAAAGGCGCGGTTTCGCCCGTTATGCGCGCGATACCCAGCATCGCGCCGGTCGCAATACCGGAAGCGGCGGCGGGCAAAACAATATTCCAGGTAACGCGCCACTGCGGCGCGCCGAGCGCGAGGGCTCCTTCACGCATTGATTGCGGGACGAGGCGAATCATTTCTTCGGTCGTACGGGCGACAATCGGAATCATAATTATCGCCAGCGCCAATCCGCCCGCCAAGCCCGATTGTCTGCCCATCGGCAAAACAATCAGCGTGTAAATAAAAATGCCGACGATAATCGAAGGAATACCGATTAAAATATCCGCCAAAAAACGCACCGTGCCGCCAAACCATTTATCGCCGAATTCCGCCAGATAAACGCCTGCCGCGATGCCGATTGGAATACCGATAACCGAAGCCAGAAGCGTCATCAAAGCCGAGCCAAGAATCGCATTTCCGATGCCGCCGCCTTCGCCGACCGGTTTCGGCGTCTGAACCAAAAACTCAAAACTGATAGAAGTAAAACCGCGCACCGCGATATACGAAAGAATTATCAGCAAAACAGCGATAGCGAAAACCGCGCAGGCGGCGGTCAGCGCCGTCATTATACCGCTTAAAATCTTTCTTCTTCGATGAATTGATTCGTTCATTTCTAAACGGGTCTCGCGCCTTTCGGACCGCGCGTTACGCTTAAGACCAGAAGTTTCGCCAGCGCATTAACGATAAACGTCACCAAAAACAGCACCAAGCCCATTTCAACTAATGCGCTCAGATAAAACTCGTCGGTCGCGTCGGCGAAATTTGCCGCCAAAACCGAGGCTATCGTGTAAGCCGGTTCAAACAAAGATGCGGTTATCTGCGGCGAATTGCCGATAACCATCGTTACCGCCATCGTTTCGCCCAGAGCGCGTCCCAAGCCGAGAACTACCGCTCCCGCAATTCCCGAAGCGGCATTGCTGAGAACAATTTGGGTCGTTTCCCATTTGGTTGCGCCGAGCGCAAGGGCGGCTTCGCGCTGCACATTTGGCACAGCTTCCAAAATATCGCGCACAACGGAAGTGATAATCGGCGTAATCATCAAAGCCAGAATAATCCCGGCGGTCAGCATCCCGATTCCCGTCAAACGCCCTTGGAAAAAAGGAAGCCAGCCGAAATATTTTTCCAGAAAAACGCCTAAATAATCGCGCACGAAAGGCGCGAGGACAAAGATTCCCCAAAGCCCGTAAACAACCGACGGGATTGCCGCCAGCAGTTCGACCATAAAAGCAATCGGCGTCGCAATTTTCTTCGGGGCTTGTTCGACTAAAAAGATAGCAATACCGAGCGAAATCGGCACCGAGATAATCAGGGCGAGAATTGAGGACACGATTGTGCCGTAGATAAACGGAAGAGCGCCGAAGCGATTTTGCGCCGGAGCCCATTCGTCCATAAATAAAAAATTCAAGCCGAATTCTTTAATGGTCGGCATCGAATTCCACACCATCATAAAAAACATTCCGAATACGATAAGTAAAATTATCGCGGCGGCAATCATTAAAACAGCGCGGAAAATTTTATCGCCGAGTATCTGTGTCAAACCGTTTCTCCCGAATTATTGACGTAAAGGCTTGCCGTCAGCCGACAGCGAGGTGATTTTTGCTTCGACTTTTTTAACAACTTCACTTGGCAGCGGCGCGTAATGCAAATCCCTGACATATTGCGTTCCGTCGTGAGTCACCCACCATAAAAAGTCTGCCAACGCTTTTCCCTTCGCCGCATTCTGCTGATTTTTATAAGCCAGAACATAAACGATACCTGAAATCGGATAAGCGTTTGCGCCTTCGGCATTGGTAATTTCAACACGCAAATCATCCGGCATTCTCTCAGCCATAGCTGCTGCGGCATTACTTACTGTTTCTATATTCGGCTCGACGTAATTGCCGGAACTGTTTTTTATCAAAACCGTCGGCAGGTTATTGGCTATAGCAAAGGTTAACTCAACGTACCCGACTGCGTTCGGAGTTTGTTTAACCTGTCCCATTACGCCTTCATTGCCTTTTCCGCCCATGCCGACACCTTGCGGAAGCTGCGGATTTTTCGTTCTGCCGATTTTTTCCTTCCATTCGGGAACTGTTTTTGAAAGATAATCGGTAAAGATATCGGAAGTTCCGCTGCCGTCAGCTCGGAAAACCGGGACAATGTTCGTATCCGGCAATTGCACGCCGGGATTTTCCTTTCCTATTCTTTCGTCATTCCATTTTTTAATTTTTCCCAGATAAATATCCGAGATTACCTCAGGCGTAAGACGTAAAGGCTGATTGACGCCCGCTAAATTATAAGTCATTACAACCGCTCCCAGAACAACCGGGATATGAACGATTTCATTTGCGCCCTGCTTTAATTCCTCGTCAGTCATCGCGGCGTCGGTCGCTCCAAAATCAGAGGTTTGACTTTGAATCGCCTTGATACCCGCGCCGGAACCCGTTGATGAATAATCAATTCTTATATTTGGATTAAGTCTTCCAAATTCGCTTGTCCATTTATCCATCATCGGTCTGACAAATGTGGAACCCGAACCCGACAAGTTTATATTGCCTCCCGTAGTCGCGCTATTTCCCTGTCCGACCGGCTCGCCGCTGCAAGCCAATCCCAAAACTGCGATAGAAACTATAAATAAAAAGATCAAATATTTTTTATTCGACATTAAATGCTCCTGAATTTTATTCCTCGACGTAAATCCAACTCCACCGATGGCAACGGCGTTATTTTTTTACCCGTCAAGGCTGGAATTTAATAAGATTATATGTAAAAACCTGCGACGGTTTTGTTAAATTATACTTAAATCTGAAAATCAGCCGGTTTATTTAAATTCGAGATTTAACAGTTTCTTAACATTGTTCTAACATTAGTGTTTTAGATTACTATTTTTTCATTACTTGATTGTTTCTGTTAATTTTTGCGAGGCACACTGATTTTTATAGTTCAAAATTTACTGCCAACGAGACAAAACTATGAATTTAATCAACGATTTAGGCGATGAGGTTGCATTTGCGGTCCTGGTTGAAAAAAGACATCTTGAAAAGATTGATTCCGGCGATGTTTTGCCTTTAATTAGTCGTATTAAAGAAGTTTTACAAACGGTTTCAGCCGAAGAAGAAATTCGTGAAGAAAATCCGACGCCGGAACGCAGCATAAAAGCCGCTTCACACTAAATCGTCGTTTGCGAGCTTCGTTTTTTCTTCCCTGCCGGACGTTTCTTGTCCGTTTCTGGTTTTTTCTCTCTTATAAATTTAATTTAATATTAACTCTAACCCCAATTATTTTAGCATTTCGCTCCAAATTCGCTTGATTGATAATGATTTAAGTGAACTCGAAATCAACATTCTTACATCCTAAATACAAGTTTGGCACGGTGATTGCCATAATAATTAAAGACTTGTAACGAATTAAAACGGATAAAGGGTTAAAAATTTCAGGGAGGAGAAAATGAGAAAATATAATTTAGGCAAACATTTTGCGGCATTCGCGCTAATCTGGTCAATGTTTATGCTGCCGATTGCAGTAATGGGTCAAACGCGCATTCAAATGTCGAAAAATAAGTATAGTGTTCAGGACGACGTTAAACTCGGACGAGAAGTTGCACGCGAAGTCGAGCAGCAATTTCCGATTCTTAATGATTACGAGGTAACAA
This sequence comes from Pyrinomonadaceae bacterium, assembly GCA_035462935.1. GTDB lineage: Bacteria > Acidobacteriota > Blastocatellia > Pyrinomonadales > Pyrinomonadaceae > DATHTS01. Next base: position 15,648 of record DATHTS010000906.1, on the reverse strand, counting down.
GATACGTCCAGAACGTCGGACAGCGTTTGGTGAATGCGATTCCGTCGCCATATCGCCAACCGGCTTTTGATTATCAATTTAGAGTGGTCAACGCCCGCGACATCAACGCTTTTGCTCTTCCCGGCGGTCCGATGTATGTTAATCGCGGAATGATCGAAGCCGCCGGAAGCGAAGGCGAGATGGCAGGCGTTATGGCACACGAAATCAGCCACGTGGCGCTCAGACACGCTACGGCGCAGCAGACAAAAATGAATAAACCGCTCAACCAAATTTTAGGAATCGGCGCGGTTTTGGGCGGCGCTATTTTGGGCGGACAAACCGGAGCGGCAATCGGGCAAACTCTAGCGGCAGGCTATTTCTTGCGCTACAGCCGCGAATATGAAAGAGAAGCCGATATTCTCGGTGCGCAAATTATGGCGGGTGCCGGTTATGACCCGCGCGATTTGGCGAATATGTTTAGGACGATTGAACAGCAATCTGGCGGCAGCCGCGCACCTGAATGGCTTAGCAGCCACCCAGATCCGGGCAGCCGTTACCAGAACATTAACCGCGAAGCGCAACTGCTTCGGGTTTCGCCGTCAAACGCAATTCAGGATACGCGAGCATTCCAGCAAGTTCAACGCAGGCTCGGACAAATGGGACCGGCGATGTCAATGCAGGAAATCGAGCAAAATGCGCAGCGTCGCGGAAATACGCAAGGACAGTCTACAATTTCAACCGGAAGATATGAAAATAATGTTCAGTATCCGTCAACGCGGATGCAGACATATTCCAGCGGAAATTGGATTCAATTCAATTATCCGAGCAACTGGCGCGTAATGGAAACTCAAGACAGTGTCTGGCTCGCGCCTGACGGAGCTCACGGCAGCAGCGGTATCACGCACGGAGCGCTTGTCGGCGTAGCGCAAACCCGAACCAATGATTTGGGACAGGCTACTCAAGATTATGTAAGCGGAGTTTTGCAGGCGAATAATTATCTGCGTCAGCAAAGTAATTTTTCGCGCACAACGGTAGGCAACCGTCAAGGTCTTACAATAACTCTGGCGGGACGCTCGCCGATTACCGGTAGAAACGAAGTTGCGACAGTTTTCACGACACAACTTCGCAACGGCTCGTTGTTCTATATGGTGATGGTTGCGCCGGAAAATGAAATGTCGAGATATAGTAACGCTTTCAATAATATGCTTCGTTCGATTCGCTTGAACGGCTAATCTGAAAGCAAGTTTCTAAAGGAAAAGCGAAAGGGTTTTTATAAAAATTCCCTTTCGCTTTTTTATTTGATTTTTTCAAAAACGGCACGAAAAACCGGCAGTTGTTTTTCCTCAACCGCCTTCTCTCTTTCGGTTTTCACCGGAAATGGATTTTCCTCAATTTCAATTCGTCTAAAACCCTCGTTTTTTTCAAAAAAATCAAACATTTCATCAGCTAAAAAATCAACATCGGTTTGAATAAAAACCTTTCCATTTGAAGACAAATGCGCGGCAATTGTTTCGACTAAATTATCATTCACCATCCGCCGCTTTGCGTGTTTCTTTTTATACCACGGGTCGGGAAATTGAATTGTTACGGTCTGTAAAAGATTTTCCGGCAAATGCTTCAAAAAGACATCAAGCACAAGCATCGCGTTGCAAAACTCATAACGCAGATTTGTTAAATTTTTTTCCTGAGCGATGCGGTTTGCTTCTTCAACCAGAGGCTCGCGGATTTCCACGCCGAGAAAATTCCAATCCTTTTTAATCTCCGCCATTTTTAAGAGAAATCTTCCACGCGCCGAACCGATGTCGAGATGTAAAGGTAAATTTGGATTCGCAAAAACCTTTTCTATCTCAAAAGGTTCGGGCGGTTGGCGGTAATACGGCGCAAGCGGATTTACGTGCTGGTGAACGCGGACTCTGGGCATTTTTCAAAGATTAATAAATCTATTCGGGAAGATAAAGAGTAGGAATTCGGATTTGTATTATTCCGAGCAGAATCAAAATACTGAAAATGGAAATGATGATAAAAATTCCGAGCGCCGCTGCGCCTACGAATTTAGTTGTTTTTGAAACCTGACGCGGGTCTTTATAAACATCTCCGGAGATTTGGAAAATCCCGTAAATCGCGCCTGTTAAAAGTCCGCCGAGATGTCCGTAATTATCAATGTTCGGCAGCACGAAAATTCCTATAAAGGCAATAAACGCGACGTTAAAGAGCATGCTTTTGAGAAAAGCATTCGATAATAATTTTCTGCGTTTAAAGCCGTAAACCGTTAAGTAACCGAGAAATCCGATAATGCCGCCCGAAGCGCCGACTGAAACGCCTTCCGGCAAAAAAATCAAGCTCAAAATCCCGCCGCCGATTGTCGCTAAAAGAAACATAATCGCCAAATGCGCGCGGTTTGAAAGAATCTCGACGAGTTTTCCGAGAATATAAAGCGCGTAGCAATTAAAGGCGAGATGAATCAAACCGCCGTGCAAAGTCGCCCCGGTCAAAATTCGCCAATATTGTCCATACTCAAAAAGCGGTTTGACGAATCCGGCAGCCAACATCGAATTTTCGCCGCCAAACAAAATTCCGTCCTGCCCGTCAACATAAAACTGGCACAGCGAAACAGCGATCAGACACGCAATCAAAATCGCCGAATACAATGGAAAAACAGGTATCGCCCGCTGAGCATTTTCCGCTTGTTCGTGAGGCGCTTCGTTTTCTTCGATTTCTTTCTCGTATTGCAAAGACATTTGTAATTTTAGATTTTAGATTTGCGATTTTAGATTTGCAATCTTTGTTAGTTCGTCGTTAGTTGTCAGTTGATCGTTGATTCTTGAGAAGTTACAACGAACTACTAACAACTAACAACGACCAAATCTCTACATCGCCAGACCGCCGTCGGCTTGAATCACCTGTCCGGTAATGTAACGCGCCGCATCAGACAGCATAAAACAGACGATTTCCGCGACTTCCCGCACATTTCCCAAACGTCCGAGCGGAATATTCTGCAAAATTTTCTCGCGGTGTTCCTGATTCATCTCGCTCGCCATCTCGGTTTCTATGAGTCCGAGCGCCAGAGCGTTGACGGTAATTTTCCTGCTCGCCACTTCCTTCGCCAGAGCCTTCGTCAAGCCGATCATTCCCGCCTTCGAAGCCGAGTAATTCGACTGCCCCAGCATCCCGTTCGTGCCGCTGATCGAAGAAATATTCAAAATTGTCCCGCCGCCCTCGTTTTTCATCATCGGGCGCAAAACTGCTTTCGAGAAATTCCACGCGCCTTTTAAGTTCGTGTCAATCACCGCATCCCAATCTTCTTCCTTCATCCGCACAATCAAATTATCGCGGGCAATCCCGGCGTTGTTGACGAGAAAATCAATCGTCCCGAACTCTTCTTTCGCCTGTTTTACAAATTCCGCCGCGCTTTCGGTGTTTGCCACATCACACTGCGCTGCAAACGCCTTCACGCCCGAATTCTCGATTTCCGCTTTTATTTTTCCGGCTTCCTCAGCGCTTCTCGCGTAATTAAACGCCACATTCGCGCCGCGCCGCGCCAATTCCAAAGCAATCGCCCGTCCGATGCCACGCGTCGCGCCCGTCACGATTGCCGATTTTCCTGCAAATTGTTTTTCGCTCAATTTTATCCTCCAGACAAAATTATAAATTTAACCATAAGCGCAAAATGCTTTCGATTTCCGCCATTTGCGAATCGGTCAACGAACCGAGTTTGCGAATTAATTTTGCGTGCGGAATTGTAACCAAGTTTTGCGCGTCAAAACCGCCTTCGCGCAGAAAGCGAACTTTCATTTTGACTTCAAAACGCGAATTTCTCAAACTTGTCGTGTGCGGAATCAAGGTCGTTAAAGCGCGGTCTTCATCTTCGGCGGGAATACTGACTACCAGAGACGGGCGAACTTTTGCCGCATAACCCAAATCAACTAACCAAATTTCGCCCCGATCAGGATTCGGCATCTTCTTCAGCCTCGCGCCGGTCGAGTTCTAAAAAAATTTCCTCGGCATTTAAGGCGAGTTCTTCATCGCTCAAGGCAGGCGTCTCTACTTCCAAATTTCGCCGCAAAATAATTTTCACAACTTCTTTCTGCTCGCCCGGCGGCAAACGGTCAAAAGTCGAAATAATATCTTGTGCTGTTTGTGTCATATATTTTTCTTAACTAAATTCAATTAATTTTGATCGGTTCACCATCTTTTAGAGTATAAATGGCTTCGCCTTTTTCAGTAAGAAAATCGAAAGCGTCATTTTTCGATGCGGCTTTCAGCCATTCCTTCTCACTAAAATCCTCTTCCGCAAACAGAACAATAACGCCCGCCTTTGACGAAACATTTTCCGGCAAATCTTCATCGAGCAGAAGCTGCCGGTTCACGCCGATAGTTGCCGTTGTTTCAATTGCTGTCAACATTCAGTTAAACTCCTCACCCTAAGATTCTACGATAAACCCGAAGCAGATGCCGATTTTCCCGCAAATTGTTTTTCGCTCAAGATTGTTTTCCTCGCCAGATTTGTTTTGTTAATTGTAGGTTTTGAGTTTTAGTTTCGTCAAAAAAGGTTTATGAAGTGCGTTTCAATATGTGCTGCAATATCTACCAAATTCGTTCGATTCCATACAAATCAAACGCCGCGTCGGAACTAACAATCGGCAAATTTTCGACCATAGATTGAGCGACTATTAAACGGTCAAACGGATCTTTGTGATGAAAAGGCAGCGAAGAAATTTTATCTAGGTGCGGCAAAGTGATGGGCAAGATTTCGATGTCATTTTGCCGAATCTGCGGCGGAATAAAATTCCCGAACGAATCCGGCAAAGAGAGTTTGCCGATGCTGAATTTAATGGCAATTTCCCACAAGCTTGCCGCGCTGATCAGCAAATCAACTTCCGATTCAAGTAAATTTCTAGCCTTTTCGCTCAGTGCCGAATCGTTATTGATGAAATAAAGAAAAGCGTTTGTATCAAGCAAAAGCCGCATGATGACGGATAAATTACTCACGGTTGATATTCCTCGAAATCTTTCAACGGCGCGTCGAAATCTTCTGACATTTTTATCAAACCTTCCGCGCTTCCGGCTTTACGACGCTTTTTTGAACCGCCGTTCGGCGCGTTTTCGTCATACAAAACAATCACGCGCACGCGGCTCGGCGCATTGCTCGGCAAATCTTCATCTAAAACTATCTGGTGATTAGCGTTTATCGTTCCGGTTGTTTCAATTGCTGTCAACATTTTTACACTCCTTTCCCTGATTCTACTATAAATTCTGCCAATTGTTTTTCGCTCAAGATATTTTCCTCTTAAAAATTGCTCGCTCAATTGTAGGTTTGGAATTTCGGTTTCGTCAAAAACGGATTATGGTATAATTTGTGCCGGAGGTTGAGGTTATGCCGAACAAAAAAGAGAAAGCTCAAGACTCAAACGGTCTGCGCGACTACTCGCATCTGCCGCGCGCCAAAGATTTCAAAAAGCCGGAAAAACTTACCGAATTGCAAAAGGAATTAAAAAAAGCCACACGCGAGGCACTGGAAGCCTTGGAAGAAGAAGAAAAAAAATATGGAATATCCATTACTTGATACGTCCGTTTTTTCGACTTACAAAAAGCAAATTGACGAAAATTTCGATGCCTTTTATTTTTCGATTGTCGTTTTCTACGAATTGATGGCTTCGATGATTGATAAATCAACCTTGCAGAAATATGAGCATTGGTTGGGAATTTTAGACAAAGGCGGCAGGTTATTAATGCTGGCAAAAGCCGATTGGATAATTTGCGCGAAAGCCGTCCGGCGTTTGCGGCATCAGAAATTGATTGACAAAAATCTCTCTTCAACCGCCCTGCAAAACGACGCGCTGATCGCCCGCAGTTCGCTCACGCACAAATGCTTTGTCGTAACCGATAATATCCGCGATTACGCACTTTTACAGAAAGTAATGCCGAAACTCGAAGTCATTCCCGCCGCAGAATTTTTTAAGTAAACCGTTTCCCTTTGAAAATCTTTCTTTTACGCTTTATTTATGCCGCAAGCCAAGCGATAATCCAAAGCAAAACCAGCCCAATCTCAGCCGCCGCATCCCAAAGATAAATTTTGGCAATGACGCCTTTGCTCACGTAATTAATATCCACCGCCGCCAAAGCCAAACAGTTTCCGACCGCCAGAACAAAGATTTCAAAAGTAACCTGGCTTCTCAAACCCGCTAAAATCAGAACCGCTCCGACAACCGCGACAATCGCGCCCACGGTTTTAACGAGCCACAAATCCCTTTTCGGACCCGTAACCATCTGGAAAGTTCGGATGCTGACGATTGCCCAGAGTCCGGTTAGAAAATAAAACAATCCTTGTGCGATGGAAACGTAATCTTTCATTATCTGTGCCGAGACGATTTTATTGTTGGATAATTAGATAAATAATGTTACATTCTTACCAAATTAATATTAATACTGAACTACTCTAATTAAGGAACTCTTCCAATGACAAGTCAAGAATTAGGCGATTTATTTGAAAAGGCAAGTTTTGAAATACTCAAAGAACTCTTTCAAAACTGGGGCTTTCAAATTACCGATTCGAAAATCCAAGAGTCAGGAATTCAGTTTGGTTATGATGAGTTTTTCAAAATTTGTAGGGAAAATTGTTCGCTGAATGTCTATGTAGAATGCAAGGCGTCAGAAAAATACAATAAAATCAAAAGTATTGAGCTAGAGCAGAAAATTAAAGACCTCGAATGGACACCTTTCCCTAAAAAGGACATTCATATTCTATTTTCACCTTCGAGAGAGATAAAGTTTCGCAATTTTGAAATCACAATTGAAAATAATACATATCCCTTTGTAATTATTGATTGGATGCGGAAGCCAAAGGAGCGCAATTTTGTTATGGAGTTGTTTGCTTCTTACCAAGGCGATAACGAAGAGATAAAGAAATACCGTGAGTTTCTTCTTACCGAAGTAGATAATTCTTTTAGGACAATAAAAACTTTTTTGGAAGTTTGTGAGGAGCTAAAGTCCGAGTTTGAAAGACGGATAAGTGAACATCACGGAGAAGTTGTTGAAGAAAACTTTAGAATTATCAACGGAGCTTTCTGGCATAGAACTCAACAAAACACTGATTTTGCAGATATTCATTATTATTACACAAAAATTGATTCAACTCCTGACAGGCTGCCCCAAGTTGTAGCCAACGATTTTTATGTCAGAAACGAACAGGCAATTTTAAGTTTTAATATTAAATTTGATCAAGCAATCAAACACCGCAAATCGCTTATAAAAATTTTGTCGCAAGGCGGTGAAGGTAAATCGACATTTTTATATCATTTGGCAAAAACTCTCTGCGAAGAATACGCTGTCGTTTGGCTTTATTCTATTTCCAGCGATGTCTTCAGCAAAATTAGAAGAAAGATAGAACAGATAGTTACCCAAAAGCCTCTGATCTTCATTTTGGATAATCCCGCTTCTTTTGGTGGAGATTTAGAGATTTTTGCCGAAAAACTGATTAGAGTTTTTGATAAACATAATAAGGTTATGATTGTTGCGGAAAGAAGTTTTCGTTATCAGGAAATTGCTGGACGGAAAACTTTTGAACGACCTTTTGATGAAGTTTACGATATTTATCTTCGCTCAAATAAAATAACCGAACAGGTTTTTGAAAAATTAATGGCGGCTTTCCAAAAAGATAATCCTTTTCCTTATGAATTTATCGAACAGTCAAAAATAGTTTTTCTTGAAGATGAAACACTAAGTATTGCTGAGAAGACTTACTCTTTTATCAAGTTTTTAAGCGAAAATAACAAACTAAAGGAAGTCTACAAATTTGACTGGGAGGATTGGGAAGAGTTTGCGGCTAAGAATGCTCCAAAACTAAAAAACCTTTATCTTCTTCTAGCCACGTTTTATCAATTTGGTAATGCTTTGGATATTGAGTTTTGTGCATCATTTTTAGATTTAAAAGAGGAAGTAGAGCATCCTGAAATAAATATATTTAAAGAACACAAAAGTTTGCCGATCTATAAACGAGGAAAGCATCTTTTTCTTAGACACGAAAAACTTGCTTCTTGGTTTCTAGAAGATAAAAATCATTTTGAGAACTCAGAATATTATTTTAAACGATTTCTCAAAAATATCAACACCGAATTTGCCCGTGACTTGTTTATTTGGGTCTGCATAAAAAATAAGGAATTTAGAAATTCTAAATACGCCGGATTGGTTGATGTTAATAACCGTATTGAAGTTTTCAGAAACTATATTAACCAAAATCCGAATGAGCTAAAATCTAGAACTGAGTTAAGCAAAATCTATCAACAACAAAGAAGATTTAAGGAAGCTGAAGATATTTTGCTGGAAGAACTCGAAATTTCACCTAAAGCAATACATCCACTGGTTGAGTTAAGCAAGATTTATCAGCGACAAAGAAGGATTGATCAAGCAATTAAAGTTCTTATTAAGCGTTTGGAACTTGACCCAAACGGGCTTCATCCACGAACCGAATTAAGTAAGATTTATCAAAAACAGGGAAAGTGGAAAGATGCAATTCAATTACTTGAACAATACATTGAACTTGACCCAAACGGGCTTCATCCACGAACCGAATTAAGTAAGATTTATCAAAAACAAGAAAAATGGAAAGATGCCGAAGATGTTTTGCTTGAATTATTAAATTTAGATGAAAATAATCTCCAAGCGAGAACCGAATTAAGTAAGATTTATCAAAAACAAGAAAAATGGAAAGATGCTATTAAAATTCTTAGAAAATGTTTGAAAATAGATGTTAATGATGTTAAATCACGTACTGAATTAAGCAAGGTCTATCAAAAGCTGAGCTGGAAGTATCGAAAACAAAACAAATTGGATAAAGCTCAAAAATGTTTGGATAAAGCGGAAAAATATCTGAAAGAATGTTTAAATATTGATGAATATGATCCAAATTCCTTACTTGAACTTGGAAAACTGTGTGCCCAAAATTTTCATAGTTATAATGAAGCAGAAAATCTCTTCAAAAAACTTTTAACGATTGAACCTGACAGCCATCACGCAAAACTTGAACTTGCTGATCTTTACAGAAAGATGAAAAAGTTTTACGACCGTGAGAAATTACTTTTTGAAATTTACAGAGATTTTCCGAATGATGTTCCAACTTTAACTACTTTTACCGGATTATTTAAACGTTTTAAAAAATACAGAATTGCGCTCGAATTATCACAAAAAATTCTTGAACTGCGAAATACCGATTTAATTGCTGTCTGCGATTTAGTAAATATTTATCGTGACCTAGGGGATAGAAAAATGGCTGAATTGTACATTGAACGAGGACAAAGAATTTTAGAAAAAGATGAAAATCATAAAGATAAAGAAAGATTTCAAAGACTAAGAACGTATTTTGATGAATCGGTTGAATTAATTGATTTCTATAAAGTCGGTTATTTTGTAGAAGAGAACGGGCAAAGATTTATCAAAACAGAAGATGCCGAACAATTCATTATTCCTGAAGATGCTACATTTAACTACAAAATAGTTACAGATCAAAAAGTTTATTTTGGAATGTATTCCAAGAACGACAATACTTTTGCAAACTTTATTGAGCCTTATTTTGAAAACCTTGATGATTTGGAGTCCTTGAAATAACCTCCTCCTTTTAAAATCCATTTTGCTTATAAATTAGCCGTTTAGCGCATAGCGCTGGATGGTAAAAAGCTGATGAATTCCCTTTTCGGCGAGTTCAAGCATCGCGTTCATCTGCTCGCGGTTAAACGGCTCGCGCTCCGCCGTGCCCTGGATTTCGATGAATTTTCCTTCGCCCGTGCAGACGATGTTCATATCAACTTCGGCGGTCGAATCTTCCGCGTAATTCAAATCGAGAATCGGCGTGTTTTCAATAATTCCGATGCTGACTGCCGCCACTTCGCTTAAAAGCGGCGATTTTTTCAGCGTTCCCTGTTTGAGCAGTCTTTTGCAAGCGAGATTCAAAGCAACATATGCGCCGGTAATCGAGGCGCAGCGCGTTCCGCCGTCAGCCTGAATCACGTCGCAGTCAATAAAAATCTGGCGTTCGCCTAAAATTTTGGTGTCAACAACGGCGCGAAGGCTTCGCCCGATAAGGCGTTGGATTTCCTGCGTCCTGCCCGAAGGTCGCAATGTTTCGCGGTTCGTGCGCGTATTTGTCGCACGCGGCAGCATCGCGTATTCCGCCGTTACCCAGCCCGTTCCCTTATTCCGCAGAAACGGCGGAACTCGCTCCTCGACCGTAGCGGTGCAAATAACTTTCGTCCCGCCGACTTCGATTAAAGCCGAGCCTTCCGCATACGGTGAAATATTCGGCGTGATTTTCGTGTTCCTGATCTGGTCAAAAGTGCGATTGTCTGTTCGTGTATAGCTCATTATTTGTTGTTAATGGTTAATCGTTAATTGTTAATTGCTCCCTTTATTTGCAGAAACAATTAACAATTAACGATTAACCATTTACCAATTTATCCATCCCGAAAACCTCGACGGCTTCTAATTTAGCGGGCTGACTGCCCAAAAATCTTTCCGCGACCTTAGCGAAACGCTCAGCCGCATCCGTTACATAGAAATGGTCTAAGTCGTCGCACAGGCGACGCTCTCGATTATAAGAAATTAATTCCCGGTTGGCTAAACCTTTCTCGTTTAATAATTTCTCGACTTCCTCGGCGGTCGCCTCGCCCGAATCAATGAGTGTAACATTTTCCCCGACCGTTTTCTGAATCACATCCCGCAGAATCGGGTAATGCGTGCAGCCCAAAACCAGAGCGTCCGGCTCGAATTCATTAATCTTTTGCAGATATTTTCGGGCAATCGAGAAAGTTTCGTCTTCCTGCGTCCAATTTTCTTCCGCCAAAGGCACAAACAAAGGGCAAGCCGTCTGCAAAACTCCGGCTTTTTCCGACGCGCGTTTTATCGCTTCGGCGTAAGCGTTGCTCGAAACGGTGGCTTCGGTGGCAATCACGCCGATTCTCGGATTCTCTCTGTCTTTGGTAATTTCGACCGCTTTTCTCGCGCCCGGACCAATCACGCCGACCACATCAACCCCGATTTTCTCGCGTATCCACGGAAGCGCCAAAGCCGAAGCCGTATTGCAGGCGACAACCAAAAGCTTAATCCCGCGAGAAGCCAAAAACTGCGAATTTTCAATAGCGTAACGCTCAACCGTCGCCAGCGATTTAGTCCCGTAAGGCACCCGCGCCGTATCGCCGAGATAAACAAACCGCTCATTCGGCAAACGATTATGCAAAGCGCGATAAACCGTCAAACCGCCAACGCCGCTGTCGAAAATGCCGATGGGTTGATTTGCGTTTGAATTACTTTTTTTGGAACTCTCTTTCATTAAAAGGAAAGAGAAAGGATAGTTTTTGAGTTCGGAAAAGTCAAAATTTAACTTGGGGCATGAATAAAGAAATCGAAAAAATATTCTGATGAGTTTGCAATTTCAAATTTATCAAATATCGCATCTTTTTCAGGATAACTCTTTCAAACTACGAATTACTGTTGCTAATGCTTTAGCATTCTTATTCGTTCCATCCCAAACCAGAGAAATTGCCTCCATAAGTTCTGAGTTCTGAGCGGGATTTTTATTTTCTTTCACAGAATCTAAATCAACTTTTGCATATTTGCATATCCTTTTTACATTTTTTGAAACCTTTCTGAAATTGCCATTTATTATGCGAGAAATTTGAGATTGGTCCACTTTAGCTAATCGGGCAAGCTCTTTCTGAGTTATCTTTTCCTTCTCAAGATATTCTTGAATTTGTCTGCCTATTTTAGCCTTGTTCATAAAAGAATATGCAAATATGAAAAATTATTTGCATATTCGCATATTATATGAGATACTAATTTTCAGTCAAATCATTTATGCAAAACCGTAAAAGATATAAAATTATTACTTGGTCAAGCTATAGGAAAATCCCTAATTATGAGAAAACGTTAGAAAAAATATCTTCACAAAGAAACGAAATTATATTATTTATTGCTCAAACATTAATGACTCAGCCTAATCCAGAACAGGTTAAACTTGAAGTAGCAGAATTAGCTGGTAAGTTGTCTGTTTCTTTCGATGAGGCTCTATATTACAAATGGAGTTACTGCCAAAAAATTCATCAAGCAACAGAAAAAATTAAAGCAGTAAACTATAATAAAAGTGTAATATAAAAAAGCCACTTCCACTTAGAACTAATTAAACAGATTGAAATAGAATTCTTAATCATGGAAAAAGCCGAAAAGAAACAAATATCATTTGTTGAAATTGTTGAACAGGAGTTAAAAAATGCACGAGAAATCTATCCGCCTTTTAATAGTCTGCACGAAGCCTATGCAGTCATTTTGGAGGAGGTGAAAGAATTTGAAACAGAAGTTTTCCGAAAACCTCATGAACGCCACCCTGAACAAATAATGAAGGAATTAGTGCAGGTCGCTGCTATGTGCCAACGGGCAGTTGAAGATTGTTTATTAACTAGCAAATAGTTAATTTAATTTTGATATATTAATCTTTAATCATAATATAAGTTTTCGAGGTCAATAATGAATTCTCCAAATTCTTCAACAGCTACTAAACTTTCACGTGAAGATATAGAAAAAAAAGCAACGGATATTCTTGTTGACAGTGATCTATATTCAGTTCCTGTTGATTTAGTTAAACTTGCTAATCAGAATGGTGTCGGAATTTATAATGCAAAATTCTCGGAAGATAACATTTCAGCTATGTTAGCTAAACGCGGTGATAATGTAACGATGCTCATTAATCAATCGGATTATCCAAATAGAAAAAGATTTTCCATAGCTCACGAATTAGGTCATCATTTTCTACATCTTTTTGAAGACGGAGAAATAATAGATACTGAAGTAGATCTTTTCCGTTTTGAAACGACCGAAACTGAATTAGAAAGCTATAAAAAAAGGCGAGAAGTTCAAGCAAATCAGTTTGCTGCTGCGCTTCTAATGCCAGCCGATCTGCTACGAAAATATTTTTATGAAAAAACCTCTGATTTGGCAGCGTTAGCAGAAATCTTTAAAGTATCAGAAGAGGCTATGGGGTATCGTTTAAACCAACTTGGATTAGTCTAATTTCATTTTACATTTGGCTATGTCAGAAGAAAAAACAGATTCAACCTCAGTTAAAGAAAAACAAACTAGCACTTCTCCAGAAGTGAAAGCCGAGCCTCTATTACCCTACGATTTAAAGGAGAAGATCGTTTCCATTGGAAAGCCTTTAACGGACAGCTCACAAATAGATGATTATGAGAAGCTTGAAAAAATTCGGAATCGCAGTCAGAAATTACAAATAATTCTTAAAACATGGGAAACCCAACAAACAGAAGAAAGAAATATGCGAAAGACTTATGCTAAATGGTTGTTAATTGCCCTATTTGCGCAAATAGTTCTAATAAATACCATTTTCTTTTTTATTGGTTTTGGGTTAATGACCGTAGAAAGATGGGTAGCAACAACTTTCATAATTGCCGTCTTTTTTGAAATCTCAGCTCTATTATTAGTTGTAGTAAATTATCTATTTCCAAAAGTTGGTTCAGAATTGATAACACTTTTAGAAAAAGTATAATTTAATTCAGTTTAATAGGCTAGTATAGAAAATAACACTCTTTTCTTAATTAAGGACATTAAAATAATGGGAAATCAAATAAATCTTCGTGATAGCTTTAATGCTATTTCCGATGTAGTCAATAATCGTCCGCGCCCCTTGCGAGAGTTTGACCAAATTTTTATGAAAGCTGCTGACATGTTGCTTCAAGCGGACCAGGTCAGTAAATATTTAGGTGGTAAGCGAGTAGTTTGTATAGGCGACGGCGATGCTATAGGTTTGTGTCTTGTTCATCTTCATAATCGGTCTTTATTGGAGAAAGGTCCAGAACACCTTCATGTTTTGGACTTCGACGAGCGGGTGGTTCTTTCCGTTCAAAGATTTGCCAAAACCTATAACATCGAAGACAGAGTCTCATCTGAACTTTATAATGTAGCAGATCCGCTCCCCGAAGTGCATTGGCAAAATTTTGATGGGTTTTATACTAATCCTCCTTTTGGGGCTAGTAATAAAGGTGCTAGTGTCAAAGCCTTTATTCGTCGAGGGATTGAAGCGGTAGGAAATAGTGGAGTAGGATGTCTTGTAATTGCAGATGATCAAAAACACCCTTGGAGTCAAGAAGTTTTAAGAACGGTGCAAAATATGATTTTAGAGGAAGGATTTTTAATTGCATCAATGATGCCAGCGTTTCATAAGTATCATTTAGATGACTCACCTGAGTTGACTTCTTGCAGTATGACTATTCGGCGAATAAATCCTGCGGATCAGGAATATAAAAGCGTATCTTTACCTAAGGAGCAGTTCAAGGACTTTTACGGAAGTGGAAACTCGCTTAAAATAAGATATGTGCGAGATTTAACGAATGGCGGATTAATTGAATCTCATGACCACGAATTTGAAATGCTAGAAGGAGAAAATCTATGAATAAACCACCTGATGCTTTCATCTTTATGAAAGTCGGAAATCATGCTGGAGAAAGCTTTGAAAGTATATTACGAAGAAAGAATGAAGAATTTAAAAAGGCTGGAAAAATATTTTGGGGTTATGGCGGCACAGCTTGTCATCCAATTACCCAAGTTCAACCTTTTGTGAATATATATGAAAAGGAAAATGGCTCAGTTTATGTATTAATGCAAGAAATTGATTCAAGAGCTGAACCATTAATCGCGCCAGCTAAACAGTATTCTGTTGATGGAATAAATTGGCAGGATATTCCTGACGGAATAAATGTTATAGGTTCAAGATACGCCTTGGTTTTAGATGAAATTAAATCAACTGATTTTGATATAAATCCTCAAGAGTTTGAGATAGGAGCAGGACCCAGTGCTGGAAAGAATGCAGAGGATTATATGAAAGGGCATATAGATAAGGCGTGTCTTATAAAATCTAATAAGAATAAAGAAAACGAATCCCCAAAAGTAAAAAAAATAAAGTTAGCAGCAAAATTGATTGCACCTTATGCGGTATTACTAAAGGGAGAATAAGAAACTTTCTTTAACGGTCATTAAAGAAAGCGTAAACAGATTCTATAAAACGGTTAAACTCATTTAAATTCTCGCCGCCCGAATAATATCCGCGAAAACGCCTGCCGCCGTTACGTCAGCGCCCGCGCCTGCGCCTTTTACGACGAGCGGCTGGTCGGCGTAGCGGGTTGTGTAGAACAAAACCGCGTTGTCTTTGCCGGAGAGATTGGCAAAATTATGGTCGCTTGGGATGCTTTGCAGACCAACCGAGGCTCTGCCGTCGGCGAACGAAGCGATGTATTTCAGCGACAGATTTTTTCTTTTCGCGTCGTCGAGCAAGCGTCTGAAATAGCTTTCGTGTTTCTCCATTTCGCTGTAAAAATCTTCGACCGTTCCCTCGAAACACGATTCCGGCAGAAAGCCTTTATTTTCGATGTCCGCCATTTCGAGTTTGAAACCGGCTTCACGCGCTAGAATCAGGATTTTTCGCGCCACGTCCGTTCCGCTTAAATCAAGGCGCGGGTCGGGTTCGGTGTAGCCTTCCGCTTGCGCTTGGCGGACGACTGAGGAAAACGAGCGCGAGCCGTCGTAGTTGTTGAAGACGAAATTCAGAGTTCCCGACAAAACGGCTTCGATGCGGTTTATGCGGTCGCCGCTGCGCGTCAGGTCGTTGAGCGTGTTTAT
>DATHTS010000905.1:0-14406 GCA_035462935.1 Pyrinomonadaceae bacterium | reverse complement strand
TAAAGAACAAGGGGAAATATGCTGACTGACGGACAAAGCAAGCCGATTTGGTATGAGATCGCGCAGCCTGAGCCGCAGGAATCTTTGACAAACGATTTGGAAGCTGACGTGTGCATTGTGGGCGGCGGAATTGCCGGTTTGACGACGGCTTATCTGCTCGGACAGGCGGGCAAGCGCGTCGTTGTGCTGGAAAGCAAGGAAATTTCCGGCGGGCAAACCGGGCGCTCGACAGCGCAACTCGCTAACTGGGTTGATGATGAATACGGCAGAATCAGAAGTATGCACGGCGAGCGGGTAGCGAGAATTGTTGCTGAAAGTTTTACACGGGCGATTGACGAACTCGAACGAATCTCAAAAACGGAAAATATTGATTGCGATTTCGAGCGTCTTGACGCATATCTTTTTATGCCGACGCCGGAAGATAACCCGCAACCGCTTTTAGATGAGCTTGAAGAATCACATCGTGCCGGGATAACAAATGTCGAACGGGTAGAAGGTGTGCCGATGGAAGGTTATGAAAAAGCGGTCGCTTTGAAGTTTTCCGATCAAGCGCAGTTTGACCCGCTGAGATATTTGAACGGTTTGGCGCAGGCGATAAAAGCGGGCGGCGGGCGGATTTTCACAAATGTCTTGGTGAAAACCGTCGAAAGCGAAGGCGACGATCAAAAGGTTCGTGTTACGACTGAACAAGGTCAAACAATAACCGCCGATTATGCCGTAGTTGCGACAAATTCGCCGATAAACGATCGGGTTGCGATTCACACGAAACAAGCGCCGTACCGGACATACGTCGTCGGTCTGCGCGTTCCGCGCGGCTCGGTTGAAAAAGCTCTTTATTGGGATTTGGGCGATCCGTATCATTATGTTCGTCTGCAGGCGATTCCCGATGAAGAAAACGCCGATTACGACGTGCTGATTGTCGGCGGCGAAGACCATAAAACCGGGCAGGCTGACGACGCCGAGCGGCGCTATCAAAATCTTGAAAAATGGACGCGCGAGCGTTTTCCGCAAGCCGGAGCGGTCGAGTTTCAATGGTCGGGACAAGTGATGGAGCCGGTTGACGGCGTGGCGTTTATCGGGCGCAATCCGCTGGACGCGGAAAATGTTTTCGTCGTTACAGGCGATTCCGGTCAGGGAACATCGCACGGCACCATCGCCGGAATGCTGCTCCGCGATATGATTCTCGGCAATGCGAATGAAGATTGGGTTAAATTGTATGATCCGTCGCGCAAAACCGTTTCGGCGCGTTCAATCAAGGAATTTGTCGTTGAAAATTTAGATGTCGCCGCGCAATACACCGATCTGGTAACGGGCGGCGAAGTCGAATCAATTGACGAAATCGCGGCGGGCGAAGGCGCGATTATGCGCGACGGTTTGAAAAAACTCGCCGTCTACAAGGACGAAACGGGGGCGGTGCAAAAACTTTCTGCCGTTTGCACGCATTTAGGCTGTATCGTGCAGTGGAATTCGGGCGAGAAAACTTGGGATTGCCCTTGTCACGGCTCGCGGTTTGCGGCAGACGGTGAAGTTGTTGAAGGTCCGGCGCAGAGCGATTTGGAAAGAATAAACGAACAAGATTAAATTGTAGAAGCTTTAAAATGTCAACAGAACAAATAAAAGTAACCATTAACGGGCAGGAATTCGAAGTCGAAAAAGGCGCGCGTCTGATCGACGTTTGCAACGAGCGCGGCTTCGGCGTTCCGTCATTTTGTTATTACAAAGACCTCGCTTTGCAGGCGTCTTGCCGAATGTGTCTGGTTCGCATCGAGAAGATGCCGAAACTGCAAACTTCCTGCACGATTACCTGCACGGACGGAATGATCGTTACCACGCAAAGCCCGGAAATCGAGAAGGCGCAGCGGGCGATGAACGAATTTCTGCTGGCGAATCACCCGCTTGACTGCCCGGTCTGTGACCGCGGCGGCGAGTGCGAATTGCAGGAAATGGTGATGGACTGGGGCGATTTGGAAGAACGCTTCACTGAAAAGAAAAATCATCAGCCTGAAAAATATCTCTCGCCGATTGTCGCCAACGACCCGCAGCGCTGTATTTTGTGTAAACGCTGCACAAGGGTTTGCGACGAGTGGATGGGCGAAGACGCCATCGAAGCGGGAAATCGCGGCGTGAATACCGTGATCGGAACTTATGGCGGCTGGCTCGATTGCTCGCAATGCGGAAATTGTATCGAAGTTTGCCCGACGGGAACGCTTCTCGACGCGGTTTATCGTCACGAAACCAGACCTTGGGAGATGGATCACACGACTTCCACCTGCACGTATTGCTCGGACGGATGTCAACTCTCGGTCGGTTCGCGCGGCGGGAAAGTCCATCGAATCGTGGCGCGTGATCGTTACGTCAACGGACATAACGGCGAATTTTTGTGTATCAAAGGACGCTTCGCGCACGAGTTTGTCAATCATCCCGAACGCATTAAAACGCCGCTGATTCGCTATAAAAAAGGCGGAAAGCTGATTCCTACGACTTGGGATGAAGCGATTCGTTTTGTGGCGGAGAAGTTTAAAGAAGGCGGCAAAACGGTTGGCGTAATCGCCAGTCCTCGATTGACGAATGAAGCGGTTTTTAGTTTGAAGAGACTTGCAACTGAAGTTGTTCAAACCGATAATTACGCGGTTTCCGACGTTTACGATCTCGCGCCGCTTTTCGAGAATTTATCCGTGCCTCTGGCGACGCATAAGGATATTTATAGAGCGGGAACGATTCTCATAATCGGCGGCGAGCCGAACGAGGAACAGCCGCTTACCGCGAAACAGGTTCGCCAAGCCGTGCGAAACAACGGCGCGAAATTGATCGTTGTCAACTCCGTCCCGGTTGTTTTAAAGGAGCAAGCGAGCCAGTTTATTCACATCAATCCTGATTCGCAAGATGCTTTTGCTCTGGCTTTTGCTGATGCGGCAAATGATGAGATTCTGCAAAAACTTGGCGTGGCGCAAGAGGAAATTGACGATGCGCTGAAAACTATCGGCGAAACCGAGGGCGATTTGGTAATAATGTTCGGCGGCGATCTAAGCCTTGGAGCGCAGGCGCTTTTGGCAAATTCGGCGGCGAATTTCGCTTCCGACGCGAGGCGCGTTCTGCTTCATCCGCTGCCGCTTTATAACAATTCGGTCGGCGCGCACGATATGATGCAGGGCAAAAAGCCTCTCGCCGACGTTGTTCAAAATTCGAAAATGCTTCTGATTGGCGGCAGCCTTCTGCCCGAACAATTACAGCAAGCGAACCTAGAGGCTAAGGATTTTGTCGTCGTGCAGGAAATGTTTGAAACCGCGACGACCGAGTTTGCCGATGTCGTTTTGCCCGCCGGTTCGTTTGCCGAAATAGACGGAACTTATACGAATAACGACGGCTTGGTTCAGCGGGTTCGCCAGACAATCGAACTGGTCAATCAATCGAAACCGGATTGGATGATTGCTTCGATGCTGGCTAAAGAATTAGGCGTGGTTTTCGGCTACGGGGTTTCGTCTTCGGCGGTCTTTCGCTCGATTGCGGATTCGGTCGAGGCATACGGCGGGCTTCGTTATCCCGATTTGAAAGACGAAGAAAGACCGGTTCAGGTCAAGCATAAAATTTCCGGCAAAAATGATTTATCTAGCCAAATGAATGCTCTGCGGCAGAGAGTTTCGGAAATGCCGGATGAAGCGGTGAAAATCACGGAAACGCCGAAAATCGGGCATAAATTACATCAGGTTGCCACGTTGACGGGCAAAACCGCGCAATTTCATTTGCTTGATCACGACAATCCGAAGCCGCCGAATCTTTTAGTTTCGCCGCTCTTGCAGTTTAATTTGGACGGCACGCCCAAAGAAGAGGAATTGGCGGAAGCCGCGGCGGTAAGTTTCGTTGATAGAGTTAATTTAAATATTGATAAATAAAATTTCAAAATGGAAGAGACGTTAAGAACAATTTTTCCGATTATCGTGCTTTTCGCTGCGGCAACGGTCGCCTTCGGCGTCGTGATGATTATTGTCGCCTACACGGTTTTGGCGGAACGTAAGGTGTTAGGCTGGATTCAAGGACGAATCGGACCGAATCGCGTCGGACCCTGGGGATTGCTGCAGCCGTTTGCCGATCTTCTAAAGTTTATCTTCAAAGAAGACATCGCGCCTGACAAAGCGACCAAATTTATTTATTATCTCGCGCCGATTATCGCCGTTACCGCCGCCTTGCTGCCGATGGTTGTTTATCCGTTCGGACCGCCGATTTACGCGGATTTGAGCTGGCTGCCCTACGGACTCGGCGACGGAATCAGCGTCATCCCGCTGACCATCGCGCAAATTGATATCGGCGTTTTGTTTGTTCTGGCGATTACGTCGGTCGGCGTTTACGGCATCGCGCTGGCGGGCTGGTCTTCAAATTCAAAATACAGTTTAATGGGCGGCTTGCGCGCGTCGGCGCAGATGATTTCTTATGAATTGGCGATGGGCGCGTCGGTTATCGGCGCGGTGATGCTTGCCGGGACGCTCGATTTGAACGGGATTATTTTCGCGCAAATTAATTCGCCGTTTAAATGGTATATCATTCCGCAATTTATCGGCTTTTTCGTTTTTCTGATCGCCGCGTTTGCTGAAACCAACCGTGTTCCGTTCGATCTGCCGGAAGCTGAAACCGAACTCGTTGCCGGTTTTCACACCGAATATTCGGCGCTGAAATTCGCCCTGTTTTTTATGGCGGAATACGTGAATATGTTCACGGTTTCGGTGATGGGAGTAGTGTTGTTTTTCGGCGGCTGGTATATTCCCGGACTCGGGCTTCTTTCTCAAGCTTTGGGATTAGAATGGCTTTTTGGTTTCGGCACAATCGGTTACGCAGTCATTAGCTTTTTCGGATTTTTGCTGAAGGTTTTCGCATTTTTGTTCCTGTATATCTGGGTGCGCGGAACTTTGCCGCGCTTCCGCTTCGACCAATTGATGAGCTTCGGCTGGAAATTTCTCCTGCCCGTCGCTCTAATTAATGTGTTTTTTACGATTGTTATTGTTTACTTTTTGAACAGTTAGGAAATGAGAACTGAGAAGTGAGAAATGAGAACTTAGAGGTGAGAAATTATTTACTTCTCATTTCTCAGTTCTCACCTCTCATTTAATAAAAAAATGGTTACGGTATTTTTCTTTCTATTTGCAGGATTGGCAATCGCTTGCGCGATGTCGGTCGTCTATCAGCGAAACCCGCTTTACAGCGCGGTTTCTTTGATCGGCGTGTTTCTTTCGCTGGCTTGTATTTACGTAACGCTTGCCGCGCCGTTTATCGCCGCCGTGCAGATTTTGGTTTACGCGGGCGCGATTATGGTTTTGGTCGTGTTCGTCATAATGCTCCTGAATCTGGAAGAAGAAGACACCGTAAACCGCCTGCGCTATCTCTACGCCGTCGGCGGCGGTCTGGGCTTAATCTTGCTCGTCCAGACGCTTTTCGTCTTCTACGCCGTCAGCCGCGCGCCGAAACAGGAAGTTGATGAAAGCGTTACCGTCGGCAAAACGATGAGCATTGGGACGGCAATGTATACGGAATATCTTCTGCCGGTCGAAATTGTCGGCGTTTTGCTGTTGATGGCGATTATCGGCGGCGTGATTCTGGCGCGAAGGATAGATTTGCAGCCGGAAGTTCAGGTCGTCAGCGTCGGAGCGGGAAATTTGGGCGAAGCGGATAAGATAGAGGAAGTAAAACAGGAAGGAATTTAAAGAAATTTTCAATTTTGTTCCCGGTTCATCAGCAGAATGGACTTTGAACTTTGAACTAAAAAAATGGAACCGAGTTTAGGAAGCTATCTGGCACTTTCAGGAATTTTATTTACCATCGGCGCGGTCGGCGTCATTTTCAAGCGCAACGCTATCGGGATGTTTATGTGTATCGAGCTGATGCTCAACGCCGTAAATCTGACGTTTGTCGCTTTTTCGCGCTACTACGCCGACACGACCGGGCAGCTTTTTGTTTTCGTTGTAATGTCGGTCGCGGCGGCAGAAGCGGCGGTCGGACTTGGCATTATCATCACGTTTTTCCGCAACCGCACTTCGGTTGACGTTGACGACGCGAGTATTTTGAGAAATTAGGTTTTGAGTCCCGCCTTCAGGCGGCAAATGCTTGTTATTTAACAATGCCGCCTGAAGGCGGGACTCAAAACGCTTGAATGATTTAATGTTAAATGCAGATGTTTTAACATTTCAGGAATTTGTGAAGCAAGAAACCTTGCCGTTATCGAGAATTCATCAAGCCGCGCTTGAGTTTCTGCAAGGACGCGAAGATGCCGTTCTGTTCGGCGCCCATGCCGTCAACGCTTATGTCAGCGAACCGCGAATGACTCAGGATGTTGATTTACTTTCGACGGACGCAAAGAAATTAGCTGAAGAATTAAAGGAATTTTTGAGTGAAAAATTTCATATCGCGGTCAGAGTTCGGGAAATGGGCGATAAGGGTTTGAGAATTTATCAGGTGCGTAAGGAAGGAAATCGCCATTTGATTGATATTCGACCTGTGGCAGAATTTCCAGAAACGGAAATTGTCGAGGAAATTCAGGTTTTAGCGCCTTTGGAATTGATTGTCAGCAAAGTAATTTCTTTCCAATCAAGATACGGTAAGCCGAAATCTTGGACGGACAGACGCGATTTGGCGGTTCTGCTTTTGCAATTTCCCGAGTTCAAAAGTGAAACAGGCGCAGTTTCGGAAATTTTACGAGAACGCGGAGTTGATGAGAAAGTTTTGGATGCTTGGCGCGAAATTGCTTCTCAGGATATCCAAATCGAAGAGGACGATGAAGATTTGATATTTTAATTGTATGAACGATTTCAAAATCATTATCGAAAAACATGAAGACGGTTTTGTCGCGTATCCGCTCGGCTTGAAAGGCGTAGTTGTGGGTCAGGGCGATTCCTACGAAGGAGCGCTGGCTGATATAAAATCGGCAACACGTTTTCATATCGAAACTTTCGGCGATGAAGTTTTTGAAACCGATTCGCCTGTTTTGGAAACGTTTGTTGCCGAAACGCCTAATAATTTTCGCCCCGCGCGTTGCTGCGTTAATCCGACGGTTGAAAAAAGCCGGAATATTTATCAAAGCGAATTGAAATATGATTGACGTTAAAACAGTCGAACCGACGGCAAAATATGACGAGTTTATGTCCGTGATAATTAAGCGGCGCGACCCGAATATTTCCGTCTTTATCGAAACCGTTTTGCCGAAAAATCCCTATATGAATACTTCGGAGATATTAGAACAGTTGGACAAATTGAAAGACTGGCTTGATAGTTTTCGTCCCTTTCCACCCGCCGTTTTGGACGAAATGAAAAAATACTATGACGTGAATTTTACCTATCATTCAAACGCGATTGAGGGTAATACGCTGACGAAAAGCGAAACTCAGTTAGTTTTGGAAAAAGGTATCACCATCGGCGGAAAATCGGTCGTCGAGCATTTGGAGGTTATCGGACATAAAGAAGCGATTGATCACATTGAAGAACTTGCTCGACAGGAAACCGTCATCGGCGAGAGAGAAATCAAAGATATTCACAATATCATTATGCGGGCGATAATGCCCGAAGAAGCCGGACGCTATCGGCGGATTGATGTGAGAGCATCGGGAACAGACCACGTTTATCCGCCGCATTTTCGACTTTTGGATTTGATGCAGGAATTTATCGCTTGGCTTCAAGCCGGTGAAACGAAGAATTTACACCCGATTGTTTTGGCAACTGAAGCGCATTATCGTTTGGTTTCGATCCATCCTTTCCGCGACGGCAACGGACGCACGGCAAGGCTTTTGCTCAATCTGCTGTTGATTCGCTGCGGCTATCCGTTAGCCGTTATCACCAACGAGCGAAGAAAAGATTATATTGACGCTTTGGTTTATGCTCAAAATAAAACGGACGACACCACAGATTTGATAAATCTGGTCGCCGAAGCCAGCCGCGAATCAATGATTGATTATTTGCGGATTCTTTCAACCGCCGGTGAAAGTAAAGGCAAAGGGCTGCCGTTTTACGATGAAATGTTGGAGTTTTTGAAAAACGAAAGCTAATAATTTTAAGCAATGACTGAAAACAATTTTTTAAGTCTAATAATTTTCGCCCCGCTTGCCGGCGCGGTTATCAATTGGTTGCTCGGCAAGCGGATGAACAGCGAATTGTTCAGCGGCGCGGTGGCTTGCACGGCGGTCGGCATTTCGACGGTGATCGCCTTTATGATCGCCTTCGGCATCGGAACGCCGCACGCGGGAGCGCTTTTCGCCGACCGACCGGTTCTCGACCAGATTTGGACGTGGATACAGGTCGGGAATTTTCGCGCGGATTTCGGGTTGGGAATGGACAGGCTTTCCGGTATTTACGCTCTGTTTGTGACGTTTGTCGGTTTGCTGATTCACATTTTCGCCACCGGCTACATGCACGGCGACAAAGGATTTTATCGCTTTTTCGCTTACCTCAACCTGTTTATGTTCTCGATGCTGACGCTCGTTTTGGCGGATAATTATCTGCTGATGTTCGTTGGCTGGGAAGGCGTCGGGTTGTGTTCTTACTTGCTTATCGGCTATTACACCAAACGCGACGAAGCGAGAAAAGCTGCGAAAAAGGCGTTTGTGATGAACCGCATCGGCGATTGGGGCGTTTTGATGGCGATGTTCCTGATCTTCGCGCTGACCGGTTCGATTTCGTTTTATGACAAGACGGTTGACGGCGCGCAGGTGCAAAGCGTTTTTACTTGGGTTTCGCAGAATGTTTCGGCGGCTGAACCGTTTACGTGGGGCGCGATTTTTGCGGGCGGCTTGACCTCAATCGGCGTTTTGCTCTTTATCGGCGCGACGGGAAAATCGGCGCAGATTCCGCTTTTGACGTGGCTGCCGGACGCGATGGCGGGTCCGACTCCGGTTTCGGCTTTGATTCACGCGGCGACGATGGTTACCGCCGGGGTTTATCTGGTCGTGCGCTCGAACGCGATTTATCAGGTTTCGCCGACGGCGATGTGGATTATTGCAGTCATCGGCGCGGCAACGGCGATTTTTGCCGCGACGATTGCCATCGCGCAGAACGATATTAAAAAAGTTCTCGCTTATTCAACCGTTTCGCAATTGGGTTATATGTTTCTCGCCGCCGGCGTCGGCGCGTTTGTCGTGGCGATTTTCCACGTTATGACGCACGCATTTTTCAAAGCTCTGCTTTTCCTCGGCTCCGGTTCAGTTATTCACGGAATGCACCACGAACAGGATATGCGGCGGATGGGTAATTTGAAAAAATATATGCCGATCACGTTTCTGACGATGGTTACGGGTTGGCTGGCGATTGCCGGAATTCCGATTTTTGCCGGATTTTTCTCAAAGGACGAGATTCTTTACCGCACATTTTCCGCCGACAAATATTTTCCGGCGGGTGCGTTTCCCGGTAATGAAGTTTTGTGGATTGTTGCAGTCATTACCGCGATTCTGACCGCGATTTATATGACCAGGATGATGGTTATGACATTCTGGGGAAATGAGAGATTTCACGAGCCGATTGACGAAACCTTGCCTGTCGCCGACGCGCCGGGTGAAGCGTCGAGGGCGGAAGAAACCGCATTCGCTTTTGGTGACGCCTCGGACGCGAAAGAACCGCACGATGACCCGCACGCTTTGGCGCATCATTACGACGATCAAGAACACGACGCGGCGCACGACGATCACGATGACGATGAAGAACATCATCATTTACCGCACGATTTCAAACCGCACGAATCGCCGTGGGTGATGACGGTTCCGCTCATTATCCTGGCTGTGCTTTCGACATTCGGCGGATTAGTCGGCATTCCCTACGCTTTGAGTTCGCTGGTCGGCGCGGGCGACATTAACGAATTTCATCACGTTCTCGAACCCGTCGTCGCTAAGCCTCCGGTCAAAGCTGCGGAAACTTCCGGCTTAAAAGACCCTTCACACGATCCTGTTCTAACAAAAGAAGCGGGGGCGACCGAAGCCAAACCGAAATATTCGGCGGAAGCCATCTCGACCGAACGCTGGCTCGCGCTTCTTTCAGTCGTTTTAGCGCTGCTGGGAATCGCCGCCGGGTGGTTTATCTTTCAGAAAAACCCACTCAAACGAATGCCGAAGATTCTCGAGGAAAAATGGCGCGTGGACGAATTTTACAACGGCTACATTGTTGATCCGATTACCAACCTGTCGCGCGGCGCATTGTGGAAAGGCTTTGATCTCGGCGTGATTGACGGCATCGTCAACGGCATCGGGCATTTTGTCGTCGAGATCGGCGGCGTTGTCCGTCAGGTGCAGGTCGGATTCGTGCGAACTTACGCGGCATTTATTCTTATGGGCGCGTTGATTGTGATCGGATATTTTATTTATTACGGATTTAGGTTGATTGGATAGTAGTTCGTTGTTCGTCGTTCGTTGCGGTTAGAAATCAACGAACAACGAACAACCGACAACGAACAAAACTAAAATGGATTTTATAACGGAAAATCTTTTAACGATTCTAATTTTGCTTCCGACATTCGGCGCGGTTGCCGTGATGGGACACGCGATGTTCTGGGAGCGGGAAGACGGGCTGAAATGGATCACGCTTGGCTTTACGCTGTTGATTTTTCTGCTGTCGCTTTTCCTGATTTTCGATCAGGGCGCGGCTTCGTCGAGCGGTTTCTTTTTTGAGAAAAACGTGCCGTGGATCGAAGCGATAAACACGAATTATCACGTCGGCGTTGACGGTCTTTCGCTCTGGCTGGTGATTTTAACGACCTTCATAATGCCGATTTCCGTCGTCTCGACCTGGCACGCGGTGGAAAAACGCCCGGCAGCCTTTTACGTTTTTCTGCTTCTTCTGGAAAGCGCGATGATCGGCGTTTTCGTGTCGCTTGATCTACTTGTATTTTATCTTTTCTTTGAAGCCTCGCTCGTGCCGATGTTTTTTCTTATCGGCATCTGGGGCGGCGAAAACCGCATTTACGCGGCGGTCAAGTTTTTCATTTTCACGGCGCTCGGAAGCCTTCTGATGCTCGTGGCGATAATCGGGCTTTACTATCTGCACGCCGATGCGACGGGCGCGGGAACTTTTGATTATGTAACTTTGCTGAATACGCTCCGATTAGGAAATCTGACTTTTTCAGGAAATACGGGATTACTTTTGTTTCTGGCTTTCGCAATCGCTTTTTCCATCAAAGTTCCGCTTTTCCCGTTTCACACCTGGCTGCCCGACGCGCATACGGAGGCGCCGACTGCCGGTTCAGTCATTCTGGCAGCAGTTCTTTTGAAAATGGGAACTTACGGCTTGATGCGCTTTAATTTCACGCTGTTCCCGGAAGCGGCGAGAGAATTGGCTTGGATTTTTATAACCTTAGCCATTATCGGAATTATTTACGGCGCGTTGGTGGCGATGGTTCAGCCTGATGTGAAACGTCTGGTCGCTTACTCGTCGGTCGCGCATATGGGTTTTGTGATTTTGGGAATGTTTTCGTTCACCGAATACGGAATGCAGGGCGCGCTTTATCAAATGCTCAACCACGGCGTTTCAACCGGAGCCCTCTTTTTGCTCGTCGGCTTTATTTACGAAAGACGCCACACGCGGCTTATCTCGGAATTCGGCGGTCTTTCAAATGTAATGCCGATTTACGCGACGTTTTTTGTGATAACCACAATGTCCTCAATCGCGCTGCCTTTCCTGAACGGTTTTGTCGGCGAGTTTCTTATAATGCTTGGAATGTGGACTTCTTCTGCGCTGGCGGTTACAAATTCGGTTAATTGGAATCACCTAGCCACAATGCTTGCCGGAACGGGCGTGATTTTCGCGGCGGTTTATCTTTTGTGGATGGTTCAGCGAGTATTTTTCGGTAAGGTTACAAATCCGAAAAATCGCGGCTTGATGGATTTGAGTTATCGTGAAATCGGCTTGATGCTGCCGCTTTTGTTTTTGATGGTTTTTATGGGCGTTTATCCGAAACCGTTTCTGGATCGTTCGAGGGAAACGATTGCGGCAATTCAGGAAAGAGTTGTCGGTGGCGTGAAAGGCGGAACAATCGAACACGCAGGAGCGAAGCCGAAAGTTCAAACTCCGCAAGCGGCACATTAAGTTTTGTTGATAAGTAATCGGACAAATTAATGTGGATGTATTTGACCTTCGGAATAACTGATAACTTATAGCTGAAAGCTGATAACCCGGTTATTCGCTATCAGTTATCAGTTATAAGTTATTCCGAAGTTAGATTTATTTAATTTTGTCCTACTACTATTCATAAATTGGCACTAGCTTTTGTTGTTTGAAAAATGAATCTAACAAATCTGAACAAAGCCATCGAAGATGGCGGTAGATTGTAGCCACAGGCGCAAGCCTGTAGGATTGGTTTGATTGATAATTCAGCCCGCTTGTGCGGGCGACAGAAAATTCTGTCGCTATCTTCGATAGCTCCGATCATTTTGTTATCAACCTCCCCAAGCTCACGCTTGGGGCTACATTCTTTCGCCCGCTCACGCGGGCTGAGAGCTGGCATATTTTTGTTAGAAGCATTTTTCAAAAACCAGATAAAAAAATGAGAGTTTTTCTCTTTACAATATTTATTTTATTGACGCTTTCCGTTTCCGGGCAAGCGCAGACTCTTTACGGCACGAGCGATGTTAAAGCCTTCCGCGAGTGGCGCGATAAAGAGTTTTGCAACCCGGCGGAAACGCCTTTATTGAGAGAGGATTTTCCGAAGTTCAAAGGATTAAATTATTTTCCCACGGATGAAAAATACCGCTTGAAAGCGAAATTCACCAAAACTCCTGAAGAGAAATATTTTCTGATGCCGACATCTTCAGGCAATTCGGTGAAATATGTCAAAACAGGCGTTTATACTTTTACGCTTGACGGGAAAGAACACACGCTGGCGGCTTATCAAAGCGAATCGGTCGAAACAAATCCCGCGCTGAAGAAAAAATACGGGCACGCGTATTTTATCCCGTTCAAGGATTTGACCAACGGCGCGGAGACATACGGCGTCGGCAGGTATCTTTATTTGAAAATTCCCGAAGGCGAAGAAACGGAGATTGATTTTAATTTGGCTTTCAATCCGTCGTGCGCTTACGGCAGCGACCGCTTTTCCTGCCCGATTCCGCCGAAAGAGAATTTTTTAAAAGCTGAGATTAGAGCCGGAGAGAAGATTTACGAATACACCGGCATTAAAACGAAATGAATACACTGTTTTTAGCAGAATTAGTTAATCCGAACGTAAATTTACCGATCATTCTACCGGAAATAATCGTCGCGCTCGCGGGCGTGGTGGTGATGATGTATGACAGCTTTTACCCGCGTCAGCGAAGCGTCACCGGCGCGATTTCCATCATCAGTTTGATTTTTGCTGCGTTTTTGCTGGTTACGATGTGGAACGACGGCGCGACCACAGCCTGGAACGGAATGATCGCTCACGACGGTTTGCGGCTCTCTTTTTCGATAACGTTTTTGCTCGTTACGGGGTTGACGATCTTGATTTCCACCGTTTGGGTCGAGCGCGAAAACGTTCCGGTTGGCGAATATCACGCGCTGCTTCTTTTCGCCACGGTCGGGATGATGCTGATGGCTTCGGGCAACGACCTTGTAATTATATTCCTCGGTCTTGAGACGCTCTCGCTCGCAACTTACGTGATGGCGGGCTTGAGAAAAAGCGATCTGCGCTCGAACGAATCGGCGATGAAATACTTTATTCTCGGCTCTTTCGCTTCAGGATTTTTGCTATACGGGATGGCGCTCGTTTACGGCGCGACCGGGACAACTAGAATTACGGAAATTTCCTTGAAAGTTGCCGATCCGAATTTCCCTGCTCTTCTTTTAATCGGCGGCGCGATGCTGATAATCGGTTTCGGCTTTAAGGTTGGCACCGCCCCCTTTCACGTCTGGACGCCCGACGTTTACGAAGGCGCGCCGACGCCGATCACAGGATTTATGGCGGCGGGACCGAAAGCCGCCGGTTTCGCTTCCTTCCTTCGCGTTTTTGTGCTCGGTTTCCCGTTAATTGCGGGAGTTCAGGCATCCGCGCTTTTGCACGAATCCTGGATAACGGTTTTGACCGTGATGGCGATGCTGACGATGACCGTCGGAAACGTCGCGGCGATTATGCAGAATAACGTCAAGCGAATGCTTGCCTATTCCTCAATCGCACACGCCGGTTACGCTCTTGTCGGATTTATCGGCGCGGGCGTGGCGAGGAGCGACGCGGCGCGCGATGAAGCAATCGCGGCGGTGGCGTTTTATATGCTGACCTACGCGATAACGAATCTGGGCGCGTTTGCAATCGTCGCGTTGATGGCGGAAAAAAATGATCGCCGCACCGATTTTGAAGATTACAACGGCATCGGTTTCCGCTCGCCCGTAACCGCCTTCACATTGTCGCTGTTTATGCTCTCGCTTTTGGGCTTGCCTCTGACCGCCGGATTCATCGGAAAAGTCTTGGTCTTTCGCCCCGCG
>DATHTS010000904.1:0-4609 GCA_035462935.1 Pyrinomonadaceae bacterium | reverse complement strand
CGCTTCAAAACCTTCCAAAACCGGCGCGACCCAATCTTCTAGGAGAATATCAATCTGCGCTTTCGGCAAAAAGCGTTTGAGAGCGATGAGCGAAGGCGTTGCCAGAACCGTGTCGCCGATTGAGCGAAGCCGAACGATAAGCACGCGCCGCACATTTTGCCAGTTTATTTGGGACGCGGAGACGCGGAGACGCGGAGACGCGGAGATGTTCGATAAAGTTGTGTCTGTTTTCTTTAACTTTTCAATTTCCGCGCCTTTTTTACTAAGGAAAGATTCACCGCGTCCCCGCGTCCCCGCGTCTCCGTGTCGCATCTATTTCTCCACCGATGCTTCTTCGATAAGCATCACCGGAATCTCATCGCGGATCGGATAAACCAGAGCGCATTCCGGGTTTGTGCATTTCAAGCCGCTTTCGTCCGCCTTTAACTCGACTTTCGATTTACACTTCGGACAACGCAGAATTTCTAAAAGTTCGGGACTGATTGCCATAATTTTTTCTCCAGATAAATTCTAATGAGAACAAATCAAAAGGGCACGAGATTGCTTTTCTCTCGCCCTTGATCAAACTAAACCCGCCCGCTTACGCAGACGGTTCTGACTTGCGCTTTAACCTTCGGCTTCCGCTTCCGTTTTCGTGCCGCATTCGGGGCAGAATTTCGCGCCGGGCGCGAGTTCTGCTTGGCAATTCTGGCATTGCGCTTTTTCCTGTTTTGAACCGCACTCGGAACAGAATTTCGCGCCTTCGCGCAATTCCGCGCCGCATTTGACGCACGGAACTTTTTCAACCTGCAATTTCGCGCCGCAATCGCCGCAGAATTTTACGCCTGCCGCATTTGCCTTGCCGCAGCTAGGACACGCAACGGTTTGAGTTTGCTGTCCGCCGCCTTGTCCGCCTTGTTGTCCGGCATTTCCGAAAGCGTTTGCCATCTGACCGCCGACCGCGAAGCCCGCGCCGAGTCCCGCGCCAAGTCCTGCGCCGCCGCCTTCGTTTTGCGCCGCGTCGCGCAAAGCGTCAGCCGCTTGAAACTGCATATAGCGGTTGGCATCGCCAAGTGCGCCCATCGAAGCGCGTTTGTCCATCGCTTCTTCGACTTCGGGCGGCAGGCTGATGTTTTCGATGTAAAACTTGGTAACTTCCAAGCCGTAAGTTCTGAAATCTTCGTTAATTTTGCCGCGAATCACATCGCCCAACTCTTTATACTGCGCGGCTAAATCGAGCGCGGGAATTTTCATTTCGCCGACGGCGTCGGAAAACTCGGTAACGATGGCGCGTTTTAGCTGCACGTCAATGTCTTCGGTTTGAAAATGCGCGTTTGTTCCCGCCACTTCCTTGATAAATTCGCGCGGGTCGGCAACGCGCAAACTGTAACCGCCGAAAGCGCGAAGCCGCACGATACCGAAATCGTTGTCGCGCAGCATAATCGGGTTCGCCGTTCCCCATTTCATATCGGTGAACTGCTTGGTGTTGACGAAATAAACTTCCGATTTAAAAGGCGAGTTAAAACCGTATTTCCACGCGCCGAGTTTGGTTAAAATCGGCGTGTTGCCGCCGTCAATCGTGTAGCGTCCTGGTCCGAAAACGTCGGCGACCTGCCCTTCAAAAACGAAAACCGCCGCCTGCGATTCGCGCACGATCAATTGCGCTCCATTCTTAATTTCCTGCCCGGCGACCGGAAAACGATACAAAATCGTATCCTGCGACGAGTCGAGCCATTCGATAACTTCGATAAATTGATTTAACGCCGCTTCTTTAACTTTGTCGAAAATTCCCATTTATTAAATCT
This sequence comes from Pyrinomonadaceae bacterium, assembly GCA_035462935.1. Lineage (GTDB taxonomy): Bacteria > Acidobacteriota > Blastocatellia > Pyrinomonadales > Pyrinomonadaceae > DATHTS01. Next base: position 2,825 of record DATHTS010000904.1, on the reverse strand, counting down.
CCTTTTTTATATTTATAAAAATAGTCAACCGATATACGCTTTTTAGCTGTTCATTGTTCTTAAATATCTCATAAAACACGGTCAATGCAAAACGTAATTATACTGCACTTTAAGGCGGATATAGCTGATTTTTTCTCTTTTCACGCTGCCGGAGGCAAACTTTCGTTTTGAAACTTGCCTTTGCCAGCGAAAAAGTGTTTAATTAGGGTTTGCTTTTGAAGCAAAATTGCAAACAAAGGAGAGTGATAAATTACTGAATGGCTTATGTAACGGTTAATCCGAATGAATCAATCGAGAACGCGCTGCGCCGGTTCAAGCGTAAAGTGATTAGCGAAGAAATCATCAAAGATTTGAAAAAACACGCTCATTTTATTCCGCCCGGACAAAAAGCGAAGCTCAAATCGGTCAATGCCCGCAAGCGCAACCGGAGACGTTTCCGCCAGATGCGGACGAACAATCAGAATCAAAACCAGAATCAAAACCAATCTCAGCAGAATCAAAACAGGTAGAAAGGTTTAAGTTTTAGAGAACGATGCGTGAAGCGATGCGGTGTGATTGAAACAGCCCGCGCTTCACGCATATTTTATTTATGAAATCGGAACGAGTTCGGATATTGATAACAAATGACGACGGTTATCATTCGGAAGGGATTATCCAACTGGAAAATGCTTTGAAGGAAATCGGCGAGGTTTATGTCGTCGCGCCCGCCGCGGAAATGAGCGGAGCATCGCACAGCTTAACGCTGGCGCGACCTTTAAGAATCAGGCAGATTGACGAGCGGCACTGGACGGTTGACGGAACGCCGACCGATTGCGTAACGCTCGCTCTAAACCGCATTTTACCGCCCGAGCTTCGCCCGCATCTTTGCGCTTCCGGCATCAATCCCGGCGGAAATCTCGGCGATGACGCGACTTATTCGGGAACGGTCGCCGGCGCTTTGGAAGCGACGATTCTCGGCGTTCCGGGTCTGGCTTTCAGCCTTGTCGCAACAAGTAATTTTAATTACACCGAATCGGCGCGAATCGCCAAAGAAATGGTGCAAAAAGCAATCACCGAAGGCTTGCCCGACGGAACGCTTTTGAACATCAATATTCCGAAATACGAGATTAAAGGGGTGCGGATAACGAAACAGGGGTTTAAAAACGCCCGTCCTGTAATTTCCGAGCATATTGACCCGCGCGGCAAGCCTTATTACTGGATCGGCGAAGTCCGCAACGGCTTTCTCGCCGAAGGCGGCACTGATTTTGAAGCGGTTGACGACGGTTATGTCTCGGTTACGCCGATGCGAAGCGATTTGACGAATCATCAGGTAATCAAGGAATTAAAGGATTGGGAAAGGTAGAAAGGAAAAAGGTAAAAGGTAAAAATAAAAAGCCTTTTTATTTTTTGAGAGAATTTTCACTGCGGTTGGTTTTAGCTTTGAATCTTAAATCCAAAATCCGCAATCCAAAATCCAAAATCGAAATGGTTGACGAATTTCACATACCGCGCGAGCGAATGATCGAAAAATTACGCGAGCATTACAAAATCCACGATGAGAGGGTTTTGGAGGCAATGCGCCGCGTGCCGCGCCATTTTTTTGTTCCCGAAGCTCTGAAAGCCCAAGCCTACAAGGACAACGCTCTTCCCATCGCCGCCGGTCAGACAATTTCCCAGCCTTTTATCGTCGCCCGAATGAGCGAACTTCTCAAACTCACGCCGCAGTCGAAAGTTCTGGAAATCGGCGCGGGTTCGGGCTATCAAACCGCAATTTTGGCTGAATTAGCGGGACGAGTTTTTGCTATTGAAAGAGTTCCACAGTTAGCCGAACAGGCGCAGGGACGGATGTATCGGCTGGGAATTTCAAATGTAACGCTCCGCTGCGCTGACGGAACTTTGGGCTGGGACGCTTACGCGCCATATGACGCGATTTTGGTGGCGGCTGGCGGACCGGAAATTCCCGAACCGCTCGTTCAGCAATTAAAAATCGGAGGTCGGCTCGTAATTCCTATTGGTCAAGATCAGAGAACCCAAATTTTGGTGCGCGTAACACGCACCGAAAAAGGATTTCAGACGGAAGATTTCGGCGCGTGCGCGTTCGTGCCTTTGATTGGGGAACACGGCTGGTAGTTTTTTCAAAGATTTCTGTTTTTGCATCGGATTTTATTGAAAAATGCAAAATAAAGTTTGAACTTTGGACTTTTCCTGTTAAAATCTCACCTTTCGCGCCCCACGCGCCGCTTTTGAAGTTATGGAAGCAATTATTGATTTTCTTTATCAGATCAAAGATTTTCTTAATCCGAAAATAATGATAGACACGCTGCTCAACTGGCTCGGCGTTTACGTTTATTTCGGATTGTTTTTTATCATTTTTGCCGAAACCGGTTTAGCCGTCGGCTTTTTTCTGCCGGGCGATTCCCTTTTGGTTGTCGCCGGGCTTTTCGCGGCGGCGGGAAAATTAAACCTCTGGATAATGATGATTTCCCTTTTTATTGCAGCGGTGGTTGGCGATGCGGTCGGTTATTATTCAGGCAAGAAAATGGGGAAAGCGATTTTCAACCGCCCAAAATCCCGCTTTTTTAATCCGAATCATCTGAAAAAAGCGCACGCCTTTTACGAAAAACACGGCGGCAAAACGATTATCATCGCGCGTTTTGTCCCAATTGTCCGCACCTTTGCGCCAATTGTCGCGGGCGCGGCTGATATGCGCTATAAAGATTTTCTCGTTTTCAATATATTCGGCGGATTTTTGTGGGTTTTCAGTATGCTTCTGGCAGGTTATTATCTGGGCGCGGTAGTCGAACAGGTAATGCAAAGCTGGTTCGGCATTCCGAATTTCAAGCTCG
>DATHTS010000903.1:0-4069 GCA_035462935.1 Pyrinomonadaceae bacterium | reverse complement strand
CAGCAGGAAAAGCCTTTGAATTTTAACGATATTTTATCGAGATTTACATCCGATTCCGGTATTAATGATTCCATCAAAGAAATTAACGAGAAATTAATTGCCGATATTAGCAAACGGAAAGTAAATTTTATCCTCAATTCGGAAGACAAAAAATCTTTGAAAAAAGCCGGTGCGAGTAGTCTTTTAATCAAAACAATTGATGAAAATCTGCCCGAAACACTCAGAGAAAAAATCGTTTTGTATAAAAAATATTTGGATAACTACGAAGGAAATCTCAGCCAAATGAAAAAAGCTCTAAAAGCCGCCCGAGAGTATGTCGAGAGATTCAGTGATGATGAAGAAAATAAAACGATAATTAATTATTTGAATGAATCAATTCCGATTTTAGAAAGAATTGTTTCCCAAAATTTAGTTTGCAATTTGTAAAAACGATTTGTTAGTAGATTTGCCTTGGTATTCTACTAGAGGCGCTGCCTTTAAATTAAGTAATTATTTTAGTTGTCAGCCGCTGAAATATAAACTTTACTGATTCCGGCATTATTTATTTTCAAACTAATTCAATTTTTTGAAATAAAACTTTCATTTTTGCTCAAAATGTTAAATAATGTATCAAATCCAAATAATTAGTTTCTTTCGTTCGCCGGATGCTTGCAACAGGTACAGTTTTACAGGAACGCTATCGGATTATCCGCCAGCTTGGACATGGCGGAATGGGCGCTGTTTATGAAGCGCAGGATAAAGTTTTTGAAACCACGGTTGCGCTCAAAGAGATTCTTATTGATTTAACCAGAACTTCAACTCCCAAACAGCAAGAACTTCTCAAGCACGCCTTTGAGCGGGAAGCCAAAATTTTAGCCAAAGTCAAACATGAGGTTTTTCCGCACGTCCGGGATTATTTTGCTCAGGTTGACCGGCAATATCTTGTGATGGAGTTGGTTGACGGCGAGGATTTGGCGGAACTCTTGAAAAAACGACAAAACCCGTTTTTGTTAAAAGACGTTTTGGGCTGGGTTTACCAATTGCTCGACGCGCTTGATTACCTTCACACGCTTAAACCGCCCGTAATTCACCGTGATATAAAACCGCAGAATCTGAAACTCACAAATCGCGGCAAAATTAAGCTGCTCGATTTCGGTATTGCAAAAGGAACGGATGCCCAAGGCAACACTACCATCACAAATCAGACCTTTGTCGCCGCAACTTTGCATTATTCTCCACTCGAACAGATTCTCCGCGTGCTGGACCCTACTTTCCGCGAGGTGATAACTCAAAGATATGATGAAAAATCAGAAGAAGTTCTGAGTCAAAATGCCGACGCGCGAAGCGATATTTATTCGCTCGGCGCAACCTTTTATCATCTCTTAACCGGAACTTTGCCGATGGACGCGCTCAAAAGGTCTCTTGAGTTATGGGCGGGAAAGTCCGATCCATTGCCGAAATTGCGCGAGCTTAACCCCCAAATTCCCGAATCAATTTCAAACATTTTTCACAAAGCAATAGAAGTTGAGCGTGAAAATCGTTTTAACACCGCGCTCGAAATGCAGTGGGCTTTTCACGAAGCAATCGAGAATGAAAGACGACGTGATGAGGAATCCAGGCAGGCGGTCTGGCTCGCGCAGCAGGAAAGGTTGGAAAAAGAACGACAGTTTATTGAAGAAGAACGCCGCCGAATTGAAGCCGAGCGGCAATATCATTTGAAGCAAATTGAAGAGGGAAAATCCCAGTCGGAACTCGACAAGCAGCTTCTGCTGGAAGCCGAAAAACAAAAGCAAATTGCGGAACTTCGAGCTTTAGAGGCGGAAAAACGTCTGCTCGCTCTGGAAAAGGAAAAGCGTTCGGTTTTAGAAACACCGAAAGAAATGGCGGAAAGGGAATCGGAGGAAACTGCTAAGACTGAACCTTATTTTGCCGCATTTCCGGTTACCGAAGCATTTATTATGCCGCCCGGAAAATCCGAAGAAACTTCTTTTTTGACCCAAACTGCCGTCGAGCCGAAAAGCAAGGAAGCAATAGCCAAGCCATTGGAAGATTCGGTTATTTCCGAATCTCTTTTTGAGTTTGAAAATTCGGTTGAACCGGATGAAACCGGTGAAATAAATGATTTAAGGGCGATTAAGTCTATTAACGAAAATGACTCGGGAATTTTTGTATTTACTGAATTTAAAGGCAACAGCAACTGGCTTTTGCCGCTTGCCGCATTGATTTTGGTGATTTTAGGCGGTGGTGTTTTGGGGATGTGGTTGTGGCAAAATAACTCGGAAGCGGTCGAGGTAAATAAAACCGTTTCGGAAAACTCGAATGCCGCGCCACCGCCTGAACAACCCATTGGACCGATAACAACAACAGAAACATTAATTGAGACCTCAAATAAAACCCTTTATGAGGTAAATGGGGCGAAAAATTCCAGCATAGTTTTAACACCGAAATCTTCGGCGGAAACCAAAAAGCGAGTCGAATCTTCAGCTCCTTCCGCTCAGTCGCGCGAGCCACTTTCGAACCCGGCGGTAAGGAAAACTCCACCGCCTGTTCAGAAAAAAACACCGGCTAAACCGTCAAATCCCGACTGCATTTTTACAGATGACTGCAAATAAAGAGTTTGCGGCTGTTTATTAACAAAATATGTCGGTTTGAAAAACTCTTAGAAGTTTGGAAGAAAAGATATGAAAACCCGAAAACTTTATTACAAAACTCTAACGATGCTAATTGTTTTAATTTTGCTTGGCGGTTTTGCAGCTCAACAGACACAATCCCAATCGCAGCCGCCTCTAACACTGGCGCAAATCCTGTTGGGTTTGCAATCAAAAAGCAGCGGAATGACCTTGGAAGAGAAAAATGAATTTATTACAAAAAGAGTTTTAGAGCTTGGGGTAACTTTTGATCTAATACCCGAATTTGAAAGCGAACTAAAAAACGCCGGAGCGAGCGGCAGCCTTATAGAAGCAATTCGCCAAAAGAGTTCTAAACCCATTTCCACACCCAAACCTACGCCGATTCAAATTCCCGAGCCAACTCCGGAACAAACACCGAAACCGGAACAAACACCGACACCGGAAATAAAAAATGTTTCAAACCCGGAACCGATAATGATTGCCGCGGCTAAACCGCCGGCGGAAACAATTATTAAAATGGACAATTCCGTTTACTTAAAACGCGGAGATGAACTTTTTGACGCCGGCAACTATGACCAGGCTATTAACGAATACAATGAAGTGGTTCGTTTAAATCCAAAAAACGCCGACATCTATATAAAGCTGGGATTATCACATTATTATCTGGGACATTCCGATCTTGCATCGGAAAACTACTTGGAAGCTATCAAGATAAAACCTTCACTCGCCTCCGAAATATATCTTAAGTGCTTATTCGATACTTCCCAAGTGCCGATTATGATTGAAAATTGTAACCAAGCGGCTAAGGCTTATCCAGGCTTCGGTTTGATTTACTACAAACGCGGCACTTTTTATTTTAGCAAGGGCGATTATGGCAGGGCTATTCAGGATTTCACCCAGGCTGTTAGGATAAACCCAATGTTTATAAGCGCCTATATCTTCCGCGGATTTTCCTATTACCGGGCGGATAATCTCGACAATTCGATCCTGGATTACACAAAAGTAATAGAATTAGACCCCGATAATGCAGGGGCTTACAACAATCGCGGCATCAGTTACGAGAAAAAAGGCGATATTAGCAGGGCAATCGCTGACTTTACAAAAGTCATCGAGCTAAATCCACAAAATGCTTTTGCATACGCTAATCGCGGAGACCTTTACCTTAAGGTGAAGGCATTTCCTCAAGCCATCGCCGACTATCGAAAAGCCTTGGAGATAGATCCAAATTATGAAAAGGCAAAGACAAGTTTGAATAAACTCTTGAAAAATCAATAAAGGGCTTTACATTCAAGGTTTTTCATCCCGGCTTTTTTTTATAATTTTTTTCGAAATAACTGGCAATCGCTAACTTGTTTTGGTTTAGCTGACAGTCATCAGTTGTCATTAATAGGTTCCGACAATTTCATTTGATTTCACGCCGCTAGCTTCCTGCGCGATTTTTACGCCGACCGATGCGCCGA
>DATHTS010000902.1:0-2163 GCA_035462935.1 Pyrinomonadaceae bacterium | reverse complement strand
GGGAGTAAAGTTGATGAGTTGTTTTCAGCAAGCAGTTTTGTTGTAGCTCATTGAAAATAACAAACCAAATTTAAATAAAACAGGAGGATTAAAATGACAATTCAATTAATTTCGTTGGTTCTGGCTGCTGTTTTGGGAATTTACGCCCAATCCGGCTCGAATCAGACTAGCACAGACAAAAACTGTTCCGTAGGAAGTGAAAGTTTTTCCGAAGAAGGTTTTTGCGGTCCGGGACAAAAGAAATGCGGCGACATCTGCATTGATGAAAGAGCGGATTGCAATATATCAGGAATAGAAAATTGATAGCCACTTACCTGAATGAAGCGCGAATAGATGTTCGCGCTTCATAAAATTTCTCGATTGGAAGGTATTCTGATGCGAAAAAATCTACGAAAGATTTTTCTCATTTCCTTATGCTGCGCTTTCGCAGTCAGCGGTTTTTCATTCATTTTTTCACAAGAGAGTAAGCCAATTTCAGAATCCCTTAGCGAAAATAAAAATCAACCAAGGCTTGCTTGTTCGGCTTCAGCAAAAAATAAAGACGAGAAAATGACTTATCTTCTTGGCGCGGGTGAATTAAGCTCCGAGGATAAAAAAAGAATCGAAGGCAGCTACGGAAAACTGACAATTCCGAAAGGCGAAGTCCGGCGCGCCAGGAAAATCAGAGCGGCAGCCTTAAAAAAACGAGTCGAACAACAAATGGTAATCGAACGAGGCTACCAAAGCTGGCTGAAAAAAAATCCGAATGCCCCGCCGGAAGAAGCGAAACGGATGCTTGAACTTGTCGAATATGCTCGAAAGGAAGTGAGAAGATTCGAACCTGAAATCGCCGCGAAAAACAAAAAATTTGATTGGCGCGAACACGGACCGCTCGTCGGACCGGTTTTGAATCAGGGGAGAAGTTGCGATACCTGTTGGGCTTTTGCCGCAGCTTCCGCTTTCGAGGCAAGCCTTAAATTGATTGAAACGCGATTCGGAACGCCGATATTTTGGACAGCCGACCAATTCATTTTTCTTGCCCAAGCGCCGCCCGCGCGTGAGCGCCCTGTCGCATCCGTCCAGCAACTGCTCAATTGTATGCCGACGGGCGAAAAGGACGTTTGCGCCAAAGGCTGGCACGGGCGCGCCTTTGAATTTATGGTCAATAAAAAGGGCGCGCCGCTGATTTCGGAATCCTGGGATACATATAACTCGGATTATCGGAAAGGAGTAAAAGGTCGGTGCGGTCCTAAAAGTTTTGAAAAGGCTTATTCATGGGATTATGTGAATTCGCCGCCGGACCAACTTCCGACCGTCGAGCAGTTAAAACTCGCTTTAATCGAACACGGTCCGCTGGTCGCGCCGATTGTTTTTGATGATTGCCTGCGCGATTACAGAGGCGGAGTTTTCAATGAACAAAGTTCGGGCAAGGTTAATCACGCCCTTTTGCTCGTCGGCTGGGATGATGAAAAACAGGCTTGGCTGATTAAAAATTCGTGGGGCGAAGAATGGGGCGAAAAAGGTTTCGGCTGGATCAAATACGGCAGCAACGACATCGGCAAGTTTGCCGCCTGGATTGATGCCGATCCATCATTGATTTTTAACGTTAACTTTGATGTGCAGTAATCGAAGCGGACACAACCGACAAAAGCCGTTTTCGCTAAGGAATTCACACAGAAATGAAGATAAAAAATTTTAAATTCGGCATCGGTATTTTGCTGTTGACAATTTCAGCCGCTATCGCGCCGACGTTTGCCCAATCAACGGATGAAATGTCGGATGAACTCAAATCGGTTCTCAAAACTTCGCAGAATAATCAGGAAAAAGCCTGTCGGGAGCAGAAACCGGATGTCAAAAGAACCTATAGTTTTCGGGATACGAGACGGCTGCATCCTTTCGACTCTTTCGGTAATAGAATTCAAGCCGAGGGACTCCCGGGCGCGTATGGTGCGCCGCCGCCGTACGCCCGGCTTCGAAAGTTGATTCCTTTCTGGCGCGCGCCGGTGGATAATTACGGGCTTAGTATTCATAGTTTCAAGGACTATGCCGCCCGCGACGTTCCGGTCAATGAGACTAAAAAATCAAACCGATTTCGCTTAAATTTTGAAAAACAGTTAGGCGAAGAAACAAACCGGAAAACCGCTTTGGCGAAATTTGATTGGCGCGACCCGGAACATCGGCTCG
>DATHTS010000901.1:0-3701 GCA_035462935.1 Pyrinomonadaceae bacterium | reverse complement strand
AGAGCTTGAAGAAAACCGCGCCAAGCGCGACTCGCTGGAAAAAGAATTAGTAGCGATGCGCGGGAAATACGGTTCGATTACGGATACGGAAGCGCATGTCGCTAAACTACTCGAAAGTGTAAATGATTTTGAAACGAGATATTTGCCGCGCAGCGAAGTCGGACAAACCGCGCTTTATCAGCGGCTCAACGGTTTAATAATGTCTTACGGTTTGGTTAATACGAACGGACCGAATTATGAACCGCTTGAAATTGACCAGCGGCAAAACGTTCAAGTTTCCGAAGGCGAAACCGGCAAGGCGAAGTTTCAGAGCATTTTCCCGGGCGTTTATGTAACGACGACGGTTGAAGGCTCGTATCAAAATCTGCGGCGTTTTATCCGCGAAGTCGAAACCAGCAATCAATTTGTGGTAATCAGCGCGGTCGAACTCGAACCGGCGCAGGGCGAAGATAAGCAAAATCAAGCGAATCCGACGCAGGCGACCATTAACCGGATCGAGATAACGCCGAATAATCCGACAACCGGAATGCCGAATCCGTATGCCACGCCGCAGATTGTGCAGAATCAGCCTGCCCGTCCGCCCGCGCCGCGCGGCAAAACTCACGGCGAAACGGTGAGCTTGCGGCTGGAAATGGCGGCTTATTTCCGCCGACCGGATTTTGTGCCGATGCCGGTTAATACGCAAAGTCAGTAATCGGCATACTCTAGATTTTTAGTTGAACTTAATTTTTTATTAGTTCCTGTTTGGTAAAAAATAGATGAATCCATTTGCAGGTAAAACTCCAACGGAAAGAAATAAAATGATTGCGGCAATCGTGCTTGGCGCGTTGTCGCTGTTTTCTCTCTACTTAGCTTTCGGCGGAAGCATTTTCAGCCGAAAAACTTCCGTCACCGTTAGCGCGTCGCCGTCGCCGTCGCCTTCTCCGTTAACCACTGTCGAAACCGCCCGTGTTCCGACGCAGGAAGAAATTTTTCTGGAATGGACGACCACACCGTTAATTTACGAACCGGGTAATTTTTATGCGCCCGATGCAGGCAGAAATATCTTTGCATTTTATGAGCCGCCGCCGCCGACTCCTTATGTTACGCCTGTGCCGGTTATCCAACCTGAAAAACCACCGAAAACCCCTGAACCACCGCCTCCACCACCGCTTTCGGTTGATTTTGTAACGCCGCAGAGCGTTTATGCCGGGGCGAAAACTTTTCGTCTGGAAGTTGCCGGAAGTAAATTCACGCCCGAATCGCGCATAATATTTAACGGCGCTCCGCTGAAGACAACTTTTATCAGCCCGCAGCATCTGGTCGCGGAAGTTCCGGCGAGTATGATTCTCGGCGAAGGACCGAGACAAATTATGGTTGACACGCCGGATGGCAAGCTTTATTCAAATCCGATGACGATCAACGTGCAGGCTCCGCCGAAACCGCAGTTTCAATATATCGGGATGATCGGGCGCACGCATTACAATAATGATACTGCAGTTTTTCGTGATCAGGACAGAAAAGAGTTTAGCGCGCGGCTGACCGACGTTGTTGCCGGACGCTTCCGCGTGGTCAGTATCTCGGGTAGTGAAATTGTTCTGGAAGATACGAGCTTAGGCTTCCGTCATAAACTTCCGCTTTATCGCCCCGAACCCGGCAAGGCTTCGCCGAATGCGCCGAGCGGTTACCCGAACATTAATTTAAACAATTATGTTCCTTATACTCCGCCGCAGCCGCAGCCAAACAATCAACAGGCGCCTCCTCCGCCTCCGCAACCGCAGCCCGTGCAGCCGCAGGAAGTTCCGGGAATTCCGAGCAATATTCCGCGTTATGTAAATCCGAGCGATCCGACGCGACCGCAGCCGCGACCGCAGCGTACTCCGGTTCCAAAAAAGGATGACGACGATGACGACGACAATAATGTTGAACCGCCGAGATAATAAAATTAAAGATAGAAACTCCGAATGCGGAATGTCTCTGATCGCAATTCTGGCGGTTATGACGCTGTTTGCGATGGCGCTTTTAGCGGTTGCGCCGACGGTGCAGCTTGAAGTTCAGCGTGAAAAGGAACTTGAAACCATCCGGCGCGGTGAGGAAGTCGCCGACGCGATTCGCCAATACGTTGAGTTTCACAGGGGAACGAGACTTCCCGATTCAATTGACGATTTACTTGAAGGTTTGCCGCAAGGCACAAAAAAACGACAGATTCTGCGACCGACGGCGGCGGTTGATCCGCTCGCGGAAGACGGCAAATGGCGTTTGATCAAACCCGATAGTCAAGCCTTTCTCAATTTCGGCAAGCGCGTTCAGGTTTACAACAACGGCGTTTTGCCGCCCAGCTCGAACCGGATGTGGGACCGCTTTGCCCTTCCGCTCGTCAATATTCTGAACACGAAAAGCGAGGAAGATTTGCAGGCAGCCGACGAGTCGGAAATCGAAATTTTAACCGAAAACACGCCGTTTATCGGGGTTGCCAGCCAGAGCCGCGGCAAATCCGTGATTGCCTATTACGGCATCGAAAATCATTCAAAATGGGTTTTCACGCCGCTTTTCCGCGGCGGCGGCAATCAAGGCATTATGACCGGAACCGCTCCTCCGAATTCCAATACCAGACAAAATACAAATCGAAGCGTAATTCAACGATAAATACAGCCTCTTAGAGCAGTTCAAGATTATATACGAGTCAAAACCGCCTGCGTGAGCGGGCGGGTTTTCAACGCGCTGACCCGCCCGCTCACGCAGGCGGTTCTGACTTTCTCCGAACCCGTATATTCATTCCTTAACCGCTCTAAATTTTAATTTTTCGGCGAAGCTTGTTTGTTTTTCGCTGAAACATTCGGATAAAATTTGTAAGAAATTAGGAACGAGGAAAGCGATGGAAGATTTTTTAAAACAACTGATGGGAAAGAAAATTGATGTTTCGTGCGGCACGAGCACAATTGTTCGGGGCGATGTCGTTGACGTTAAAGGCGGCGTTTTGTATCTGCGCGACGACCACCAGCGTGTTGCTTACGTGCCGGTTAATAAGATTGCGATAATCTGGGAAGTAAAGGATTCGCTTCCGCGCCCGGGTTTTGTAGGTTAAAGCCAATTGTGAATTCAGAAATAATCGGAAAATAAAAGCAATAACTATCAATTATCAATTATCCACTGTTTTGCAGTAATTACAGGGTTTATTCAATTTCAAAATCATCGGGGGCAAGCCGCCCTTCCCAACCTGCCAATTTATCCGGCTTGCCTTTTTTCCATTTATCCGTCCGGCTATTCGGCAATTAAGCATTCAAGGCAAAACAAATTTCAGGTCTGGAAGGGCGGCTTGCCCCCGCTTGCCAGAGAATGAATAAACCATTGTAGTAATTAAATGTTGGGTATTCTGCAATATAATTGATAATTGACAGTTGATAATTGATAGTTTTCCGCTCTATTTTCTGTCTTTTTCTTCTTTTCAAACTGCTATTTATTAGAAGCTATTTATATTTAAAGGAATGCGGCGGAAACCGACAATTCGTTTTCCCCAATAGCCTTCAAAAGGCGAATAGGTTATGCCTTTGCTGGTCGAAGCGTGATAAAAGCCTTTTTCGTCAACGACGATGCCGACGTGACCGAGGCGATTGAAGAAAACCAGCGTTCCGAATTTGTATTTTTCATCTTCGCCGACCGGCTCGAATTCTTCCCAATAGGTTCTCGCGCTCGAACGTTCAAAATAAATCCCAACTTCTTGG
>DATHTS010000900.1:0-2214 GCA_035462935.1 Pyrinomonadaceae bacterium | reverse complement strand
TTCACGCCCGCAAATTGGAAGATGCAGGCTATGTCGAATGCCTGAAATCATTCAACGGGCGCGTGCCTTTGACCGAATACAAAATTACAAGCGAAGGGCGGGAGGCTCTGTCGAGATATTTGAATCATATGGAAGCGTTAATAAACGCGATGAAAGGAAAATAGAAAATAGGAGGAAATATGGGCGTGGTTTTATTGGCAATGACGATTGGCGGTTTTATCATCGCCGCCGGTTTATTGGCTGTTTCGTATTTTGCGAGGCTCAATTGGCTGAAAACTTTTGTTCTCGGCGGCATTGCGGTTTGGCTAACCGGATACGTGATTTTATTGTTTGTCGGCTCGTTTTTCAGCGAAGAAAAAACGCTCGGTATGAATGAGCCGAAGGAATTTTGCGGGTTTTATTTGGATTGTCATTTGCGCACGGCTGTTACCGATGTGAGAAAAACCAAAACTTATGGAAACGTGGTTGCCGAAGGCGAATTTTACGTTGTAAAAGTTAAAGTTTTAAGCGATGCGAAACAGGCAACGTTAAATTTAACCGATCCGCGATTTCACGTTTATGATGCGACAGGCAGAAGCTACAATCCGGTGGAAAATCCTATGATTCCGCCGCCATCGTTTGACGACAAAGTTCCGGCGGGAGGAAGTTTCGAGAAGGAGGTTGTTTTTGATTTGCCGAAAGATGTAAACAATCCGCGTCTCGACATTCGTGAAGGCTTCGGCGTTGACCGCGTGGTCGAGTTGATTTTAATCGGCGACGAGGACAGCATTCTGCACAAGCGGAATTACTTCAGATTAAATCCCGGCGAACAGGTTGCGAGTAAATAAGCTATGAAAAGTTTCGATGTGGTAATTATCGGTGCCGGGCTTGCCGGACTACAATGCGCTAAGCTGCTCTCGCGGCAAGGTGCAAAAATTTTGCTGGTTGACCGGAAAAGGGATTTGACGAAAGGCGTTCACACGACCGGAATTTTTGTTCGCAAGACCCTTGAAGATTTTGATTTTCCCACCGGAACACTCGGAAAACCTGTCAGAAATGTAACGCTTTATTCACCAAAATTGAGAGCGATAAATTTAGAGAGTGAGAAAGATGAATTCCGCGTCGGTAAAATGGGATTGATTTATGAAAATTTTCTGAATGAATGTGTTGAAAACGGCGTCGAGTTTTCCAATGAAACTCGTTATATTTCGGCGGAAACATCAAAGAGTGAAACAATTGTCAGGCTTGAGAGAAACGGAAAAAGCTTTGAGATAAAAACGAGAGTTCTCATCGGCGCGGACGGAGCTAATTCACGTGTTGCGCGGGATTTAAAGTTGGATGAAAATAAGGAATGGATTGTCGGTTACGAAGAAGTTTTTCATACTAAGAATTCAAATGGCGAACCGCGTCTGCATTGTTTTTTAGACGCGAAACTCGCGCCCGGCTATCTGGCTTGGATTGCTGACGACGGTGAGGAAATCCACATCGGCGTCGGTGGCTACGCCGCTGGTTTCAATCCGCGCGAGGCGTTAAAAGAATTTAAGGAGAAGATTGCGGGGGAAATAATTGATTTGAAAACGGCGGAATTAGCGGAAACACGCGGCGGACGAATTCCGGTCGGCGGGATTCTCCGAAGAATTGCAAATGAAAATGGCTTGCTTATCGGCGACGCGGCTGGCGCGGTTTCGCCTCTAACAGCCGGAGGACTCGACCCTTGTTTGCGGCTTTCAAAATTTGCGGCGAATATTGTTTGGGAAAGATTGCGGACGGATAATCCGCAGGTTTTGCTTCAGTTTTCGGGCGAGCTTTTCCGGGCGCGTTTTGTTTCGCGCCTGTGGATGCGGCGAATTATCAAAACATTTGCGAATCAAAGACTTTTGGAACTCGGATGTTTGTTTATGCGTGGAAGAATCGGACAAAAATTCGCGCGGCACGTCTTTTTCGGGCGCGGTTCGTTTCCTGATGTTGAGATTGGGAAATCAGAATGTGTAGCTGAAGTTGTTTGAGGGAAAACTATACGGAACAGGGAAAGCGGAGATAAAGACTATGAACGAGAGAACAAGAACAGGATTGGAGATTTTGCAGTCAGCCGTTTTGCTCGGCATTTTGGGCGATGTTTTGCTGCGAGCGACGCCTTGGGGACTGAATGTTTTACTTTTTGTCGGTGCGTTGGTTGCGGCAATGACAATGCTGATTTTGCGGCGCAAGCGTGAATTTTGGAACGTTCAAACCGTT
>DATHTS010000899.1:0-3609 GCA_035462935.1 Pyrinomonadaceae bacterium | reverse complement strand
AATAAAAAGTTATGACTGAATTTTATCCAAAGTGAGTTGTTGGACTGCCAAACAATTCTTCGGCGATGTCCAAGTTTTCGTTGCGGCTTAGATTGTTTAAGGCTTCGACTAATTTATCTCGGGGATTTTCTTCTCGTTTTTTCAAGGTTTGTAAAATACTTGTCCAGATTTCTCGTGTTTTCGCCCCGTCCACGCTTTGCGAACCGTAACTCATCTTGCGGGCGATCACGATTTTGCGAATTTCTCTTTCAGCATAATTATTTTCTGCCGGAATCTGTGGACTTTTGCACCACTCGTACAATCTGTTTTGCTTTTCCACAAAGAAGTCTTGCCAACGTCGAACCGCCGGATGTTTCGCTTGCCGCTGAGATAATTCCTCTATTTTTAACTTGATGGCTTGAACTTCTCTGAGATATTCCGATTCCGGTAAGCTTCTTTTTCTCAATTGCATCGCATCGGAAAGATGCAATTTCATCAATAATGTGTAGTTTTTGACTTCTTCGTCCGACTCGAACTCCTGCTCTAAATCTTTCATTTCCCGCAACAGATGGGCATAACAATACTGAATCGAAGTTGGCACACGATTGTATCCCGAGTAGCGGTCAACCACTAACACTCCTTCAAGCTGTTTTGTTCCTAACACTTCTCTGACGACACTCGCACTGCGGGTTTCTCTGAAAAGATGCGCTCCTGACTTGTTCCGAACCGAAATACCAACTGTAGCCGCCCGCGCCATCGGTGCGCCATCCCGTCTCGTCGGCGTGTCTCACTGGTGAAGTGCGATAATCCTGAATGAGTTTCTCAAGGCACGGCTCAAGTTTTTTTCCGATGCTTTTCAAACTCTCCGCCAAAGTTGCAAACGGCAGCTCAAATCTCCCGGCAATTTGCCCTAGCGTGCGTCCTAAAACATAATGTTGTTCGGCAGCTTCAACCATCAATTCATTGCTCAAACTCATTCGCGGAAAAGCATTTCTCACTTTTGCGCTGACTATCTTCCGACATTTCGGACAAACCTTTCGCTCCAAAGTGTAATAAACCTTGTGCAACTTCTCGCGCTGAAGTTCGTAAATCGCCCGCTCATTTGAACTTTGTCGATTAAGGCGACATTCGCAATCAGCACACATCTCAACGGAAACTTCCGCCACCCGCGTTTCATCGGCTTCGGCAGAGGAAAATACTTGTCGCCCGACCCCCGGATGTCCTGGTTTTCCGCCGCCTTTTTTGGCTTGATTCAAAGCCAAAGAATTGGCTTTGACCGGCACTTGCGAACTTGGCGTGGATGAACCGAAAAAGCCTGCTTTACTTTTTCTTTCATTGGCGCAAACTTTCAGTCGAAGCCGCTGAACTTCTTCTTTGAGCCGATCAATCTCGCGTTGTTTGTCCAAACAACTCTCACATAAATTGACTCCATAATCTTTGGTTTTCGGCAACTTGTAACCCACGACAGATAGGAATAGCTAATTCCGCTTATTTCTAAAACTTGTTACTGAGGCATTACAAAAATTATAGAAAATTTCTTGTATTCTTCTCGCAAAAGTTGTATAGTGTCCGAAATCGCTTAGAAACTTAAGAATTTCCCAAATCATGAAGCCATCTGCCCATGAAGAAGGATTCCTAGCTTTTATGCCGGAGGAATAATCCTATGAATAACTATTCCTTATCCACAAAAGCATATGCAGGAGAGACGGAAGCCGGAAAAACAACGGTTACCGTTTGGTCTCGGTCCGGCGGCGACAACCCGAATAACATTGGAAATCTAATGGTTTTTGAAGCAGTTAGCGACGCAGCAGAAACGTTTTTAAACAATACTCCGCGGTTTAGGGATTTAAGCAGCGGAGTTGTTGGGATACAAATCCCGCGTAATTCATTTTAATATGCAGCAACTTCCCGTCTTAACCAAACAACAGAAAAAAACGTTGCTCGATTTTCATAAATCATTGAAACCGGGCGAAACACAGTATCTGAATCCTGCCGATCCGAAACATAAAAGATTTATCACAATAATGCTTTCGGCAGCAGGACGTACTGCGAAAAAATATCCGCATCTCCATCGTGCCATTGCGTCTGCCAAAGGATTTCCAAGAACTCCGAAAGGCAAAAATGCAAAGGAGAAAGTACATCTGGTTGATGCCGGAAAAACTGCCGCCGGAAAAACTACCGTTACGGTTTGGGCGCGTTCGAGCAGTAATAACAGTACCAAAGGCGGCAACTTGATGGTCTTTGACAGCGACAATAAAAACCTCCTCGCGCAGGGAGAAAACATAGCCGTTCGAAGCGGATTTGTTGCTTGTCCTACACGGACCGCCACGGCTGAACCGGCAGGGAAAAAGCTTTCGGTAATCTATCTGGGGCATAATACCGAGGAGGATGGGAAAACCCGCTTTTTCAGTTTTGCCGCCAACGCGGAAGTGGCTGACCAGGGAATTCAGGTGAATGTATTGGATCCGCGAATTAAAATTTCGGGAAATACGGAAATTCATATCGCTGTAGGCAGAAACAACAGCATCCCGTCGAATAGTGATTATATTTATATAGATGAGAATGAAGGTACGAATCCGTACCTTATCGCGCCTTTTGTCGGCAATGTCGGCGTAAGCGGTTCGATTGATCTTCCGAGCCTTGCCATTTCAGATTTCAGCACAAGCATATTTGTGAATAATGGGAACGGCGGCACGCAGGAAGTTGCCAGAAATTCGCAATATACTCCCGATGCGAAGGTCGTTTCTTCATTTTCAGTCGGGTCGGCACCGAATGTTTTGCAATGGAATTTTCCTTACGACCAGCTAGGGTATCAGGCGACAAAGTCGATTGTTTACAACCAGACTTCGATGGGAAATGAAATAGACAGTTTTTTCTATTTCGCTTTTAACGGCATTCCGTTTCAGGGCGGGAGCGTGTCTGCGCCTTTTTATGTCTGTAGTGTCGATACGCCGGAAGAACCTTCTATCAACTGTACGAAAATTCCGAATCTGTATTACTGGTGGCATTGCCTTGCCAAAGGAACCCGTGTGACATTGGAAGATGGCAGCCAGGTTCCCATTGAACAAATCAATGAAACCTATCGGGTGCAAACGGGAAGAAAAGGAGAAAGTCTTGCGGTCTGGGCAACGGTGCTGGGGCATCATAGCTCCAATCCGAAAAAGAATGCACGCCACGAAATATTTCAGCTGACCACCACTAACGGGAAGAAAATAAAGGCAACCGAGAATCATATGGTTTTTATGACGGCGGATAAATGCCGGATGATATCTCACCTGACTCCGGGTGATCCGGTCATGACCGACGAGGGCGCTTCGACTGTAAAAACAATCAAAGCCGTCGCCGCCGACGGAATGTTTTATGCTCTGGCATTGGGAAATCTAAAAGAAAAAGCGAAGAAAAACTTTCCGGTTAACCTGGCAGGCTATTATGCCGGCGGAATTCTTTGCGGCGACCAGCAGGCGATGCGTCATCACGTGCGCGAAGCATATCAGGACCCCGAATATATGCTGCCGCGTCTGAAAGAAGAATTGCATCAGGATTATATGTCGGCAATCAACGATCAACGATTTAAACCCGAATCCAAACCCAAACCGGTGCCGACGTCGGCTGCCGACGTCTCTATTACAA
>DATHTS010000898.1:0-8084 GCA_035462935.1 Pyrinomonadaceae bacterium | reverse complement strand
GAACGCTTCCATTTCCCTGGAGAAAAGACTCCCATTTAAAATGTCTTCGGTTACCGACTGATTTTCCGATTGCTTTCCGGCGAAAAAGCTTTTTATATCGGCATCAGTCTTCGACCGGATATTGCACGGAAATTCATAACTTAGCTCGGTTTTGAACAGCGATTCCGTTCTGAACTCCTTGTTTTGAACATTATTAAATTCCTGAGAGAAGCCGGAATCGGTAATAAACAAACTCTTGATTTCGCCGCTCTTTTTTTTCAAACCCACCGCTTCGCCGGCTTTTGTCAGGATCTCCCGCGCTTTTAAGCTTTTTGAATCAATTTCCTGAGGCGAAACCGAGTAAGTTAACAGGAGTGTGAAGGCTACACTCAAAATAAGATTTTTCATAATAAATTCTCCGGTTAATTTTTAACAAAATTTATAAGTTCTTCATTTTTAGGCAGTCCGAAGAGCGCCTTTTTAATTATTCCATTTTCGATAACAAAATTAGCGGGAAAATACTTTAAATTTAGATTTTTTATAAAATACGCTTGCTTATCAAGTAAAATCGGGAACTCAATATTATGCTCTGCGGCAAATTTCTTTATGACTTCTTCGTCTTCGGACATTACACCGACGATTTCTATTTGCGAGTTTCGCTCGCTTTTCAATTCTCTGATAGTCTCCAATTCTTTTTTACACGCCTCGCAAGTGCTTAAAAGATAAATCAGCCAAATTCTTTTATTCGTATCAACTTCAATATTATTCTGAAACGTATTCTTTTCAAAATCTTGGATATTCAAAGGTTTGCCGACAAATTGTTTTGCTTCCGACGTTAATTTGTTCTCACTAGTATTCTGCCAGCAGGAAAAGGATAAGATTAAAAAAATAAATGCGGCGAACAGAAAAGAGATTTTTTGTTTTATAATCATTTTGCTAAAAATAAGGTGAGGGAGCAATACAATTAAAAAACAAATGTATGCTCCCTGTTCTAATAAAGATTAAGAAACGCGCGGGTCTGAGCATTTATATTCACAAAACTCAACGCCGTTGATCACGTAACTGTCGTTCAGCATACAAGTCTGAGAGGTTCCTTCTTTATCTCTAACTACAATGATATCATTACAAGCAGCTAAAATTGAAGCCGGAATCCCAGTCAAGACTAAACCCAAAGCGAGTGACAATACAGTCTTTTTCATACAAATATCCTCCTAATTTTTTTGATTTTTTTGGCTTTATGCCTAAATCGAAAGAATAGTAAGATCGAAGGATCGTGGGATCGTGGGATCTTTAAATCTGAGATTGTGACATAAAGTTTTCACAAGTTAGTCTATCTTTTCCGATTTGTCAAGCGGAAAATTGTAAAAACGAAAAAGTTTCTAAAATTTTTTTGAGTCCAAAAACAATTTCATATTTAAATCTGCTATTATTTACAATTTCTTATGAGAAATACGCAGACATCTTACCCGCGAAATAAAATTAAAATCCTCCTGCTCGAAAACGTTTCGGATTCGGCGGTTGAAGAATTCAAACAAAGCGGCTACGCGGAAATCAAGAAAATTTCCGGCGCAATCGGCGAACCGGATTTGATTAAGGAAATCAAAGGCGTTCATATCTTGGGCATTCGCTCGAAGACGCGAATCAGCGAAAGCGTTCTCGAAAAAACCGACAAACTACTGGCAATCGGCGCGTTCTGCATCGGCGTGAATCAAATTGATTTGCGAGCGGCGACGCGCAAAGGTATCGCCGTTTTCAACGCGCCTTATTCAAACACGCGCTCGGTGGCGGAATTAATAATCGGTCTGTGTGTGATGCTGATTCGCAAGATCACGGACAAAAATAATGCGGCGCATCAAGGAGTTTGGCTCAAAGAGGCGAAAGGCTCATTTGAACTGCGCGGAAAAACCCTGGGAATTATCGGTTACGGCAACATCGGCTCGCAGGTTTCGGTGATGGCGGAAGCGCTCGGAATGAATGTGATTTATTATGACATCGCCACAAAGCTGCCGCACGGAAATGCCAGGCAAGTGCGGGATTTGCGCGAGCTTTTGAAACAATCGAACATTGTTACGCTGCACGTTCCTTCGGACGCGACAACGCGCAATATGATTAACGAAAAAACGCTTTCAGCCATAAGCAAGGGAACGATTTTTCTTAATTATTCACGCGGCGACGTGGTTGATTTGGACGCTTTGCGAAAATACATCGAAAACGGCACGATTTCCGGCGCGGCGATTGATGTTTTTCCCGAAGAACCGGAGAAAACCGGCGATGCTTTTTCGTGCGGTCTGCAAAATTTGCCGAACGTTATTTTAACGCCGCACATCGGCGGCTCGACCGAGGAAGCGCAGGCGAATATCGGTCTGGATGTAACGGCGAAACTAATAAATTATCTCGAATTCGGCACTTCCAGCGGCTCACACACCGTACCGCCCGTCAACCTGCCGCCGCAAGCCGGAACGCATCGCATTTTGCACATTCACGAAAATGTTCCGGGCGTTTTAAGCGAAATAAATTCGAAATTGTCGGAACGCGGCATCAATATCGTCGGGCAATATCTGAAAACTAATGAAGAAATCGGTTACGTTATTTTGGATATTGACACGGAGCTTTCCAAAAAAGCGTTTGAGATTTTGCGCGAAGTTAAGGGAACGATAAAAACAAGAATGGTTTATTAAAGCTATTAAAGAGTTTTTTTACGACTCGAAAAATAAATCGTTTTCGCCGGGAGCGCGGGCGGCTCGCCCGCATTGAGCGCGTCAGCGCGAAAACTGAAATTAAGCTAAAGAAGCTTTTAATTAAACACAGCTACGTTGCTTTCGCAACGCTGCGGGCGAGCCGCCCGCGCTCCCGGCAAATTAAAATCCTTTTTCCTTCAGCCAATCGGCGGCAATCTCTCTCGGCTGTCTGTTTTTGCCGTCAACTTCGTAATTCATCCGGCGCATTTCTTCAGTTGAAATCGCGTTATTTAACTGCTCGAAAGTTTCGCGCAAAATTTCCGCTTTATCGTTTCTCGCAATAAACACAGCTTGATACGGCGGAAAATAGCGTTTGTCGTCTTCGAGTTGAAACAAATCGAGCGCGGAAATCAAACCGTCGGTCGAATTTCCCGCAATCAAATCAACTTGTCCCGAAGCGAGAGCGCGATAGGTCAGAGCCAAATCCATTTCACGCGGCTGTTTTGAGAAATTAAAATTGTATGCCTTGGCAAATCCGGCGTAGCCGTCCGCCCGCGACATAAAATCCTGACCGAAACCGGCTTGCCAGTTTTTTGAAATCGGAACGGCGTCGGAAATTGTTTTCAGATTGTTTTTCCGCGCGATGTCGCCGCGAATCAAAATTGCAAAATCGTTTGAAAATCCGAGTGGCGGGCTGACTACCAGATTAAACTTTTTGGCGTATTCGGCTCTGGTTTGTTGATAAACTTCATCGGGGTTTGTAATTGGCTGGCGTTTCAAAATCGCCGTGTAAGCCGTTCCCGTGTATTCGGGATAAACGTCAATTTGATTTGAAAGCAGCGCATCGTGCGCGAGATTTCCGCCGAGTTCCAATTGTCTTTCGACCGTTATGCCTTTCTTTTCGAGCATCTGCGCCAGAATTTCAGCCAAAATTACGGATTCGGTAAAATCCTTTGAGCCAACACGGATTTTTTGGCTTGAATTTGCGGTTGTCGAATCCGAGCTTTGAGATTTGAAATTTGAAATAAAAGGCAAGGCGAAAACGAGTAGAAACAAGGCGGCTGCGCCGATCAAAACAAATTTGCGTGTCTGGCGGGAAGATGTATTTTTTACATTTTTCAGTGAATAAATTTTCTCGATTTGTCCGAGCGCGAAATCCGCAATCAAAGCTAAAACCGCCGAAAAAATCGCGCCTGCAAGTAAAAGATTGTTGTCGTTTTGTCTTAAGCCCCGAAAAATATAAGTTCCAAGACCGCCCGCGCCGACCGCCGCCGCAATCGTCGCCACGCCGACGGAAATCACGACCGCCACGCGAATTCCGGTTAAAATTACGGGCAAAGCGAGCGGCAGTTCGACCATTCGCAAAATCTGCCAATCGGTCATTCCCATCGCGGTCGCCGCTTCCTTGATCTTTGCGTCAATGCCCGAAATTCCCGTTACGGTGTTGCGGATTACGGGCAAAAGCGCATACAAAGCCAGAGCGATAATCGCCGTTCGCGCGCCGATGCCGCCGATAAAGGGAAGCGGAATCAGCAACCCGAACAGGGCGAGGCTCGGCACGGTTTGCATAATGTTTGCGAAACCCAAAACCGGAGTTTGCAGAGATTTTTTTCGCGTGAGAAGAATTCCGAGCGGAACGCCGATGAAAACGGCGAACGCGGTTGAAACAAAAACCAGAAAGATATGCTCCCGCGTTAGGGCGAGCAGTTCAGACCAATTTTGTTGAAGAAATTCGAGAAAGCTCATTATGTTTTTCACTGCGGAAATGCAGAGAATTTGCAGATGAACCGGAGATAAACGTTGATAAGAAATTATTTTATCCTGTCTATCCTGTTTTAATTCATTGATATTGATGCTGCCAAGGATACTTTAGCCGTATTTGTTTCTTCGACGCAAGAATATCCGTCTTTTGATAATAAAAAAAGTGTTTTATTAGCGATTGCCAGAAAATGTCAAACCTTTTAATATGACTCTGGCGGCAGAGATGTAAAAACTGCTTTGTATTTGTAATTGAATTCTTCGCCGTCAAATCGGGTTGAATAGATTTCGCTTTTTACAAAAAATTCTTCTTGTCCATCCGGTCTGAAATTATTAATGAATAAACAAATTTCCGAGGAAAAATATATCTGTAATTCGCCTGAAGAAACTTTTGAATTAGGCGAAAAATTCGGTGAAACTTTGCAGGGCGGCGAAGTCATTTTGCTTTCGGGCGGTCTCGGCGCGGGAAAAACGCTTTTTACAAAAGGCATTTTAAATGGGCTCGAGTTTGATATTGATGAAGTTACGAGTCCTAGCTTTACGCTGGTTAATTTATACAAAACCGAGAATTTCGATGTTTATCACATTGATTTTTATCGCCTTGACGAAAACACAAACGTCGCTTTCGCCGTCGGGTTAAACGAGATTTTGGAAGATGAAACGGCAGTTGTAATAATCGAATGGGCGGAGAGACTCAAGAATTTTTCTTTTCTTGCGAAAGTTTTCCGCGTCGAAATAAAAGGCGACGGCGACGAGCCGCGCGTGATTAAAATAAAAAAGGAAACCGCCGATGAAGGCGGATAAACGCGGATTTTTAGGGTTTAATTCCCATTTATCGAATAATTTTAATCGGAGTAACCTTTTTATGACACAAATCGAAGCCTTATCCGAAATGGAAAATTTGAGCTTAGTCGTAAAGAAAAAAGCGCGACGATTGGAAGTTTTTGACGGTGAAAAATTAATCAAAACTTATAAAATCGCGCTCGGTTTCGCGCCAGAAAACGATAAGGAAATCGAAGGCGACGGCAAAACGCCTGAAGGCGAGTTTTACGTTTTTACAAAAAATCCGAAGAGCAAATTTTATTTATCAATCGGAATCAGCTATCCGAATATCGAAGCTGCGGAACGCGGCTTGCGGGAAAATCTGATTTCGCAGGAAGAATACGACGCAATCATTAAAGCTATCAACGAAAAACAGACGCCTTTGCAAAAAACAAAGCTCGGCGGCGAGATTTATATTCACGGCGGCGGGCTTTCGTCGGATTGGACGCGAGGGTGCTTGGCGCTTGAAAATGAAGAAATAAAAGAGCTTTTTGATGTAGTTCGGGTGGGAACTAAAATCAAAATTATGCCTTAGCCTTTATTGGTTTTTTGATAAATTGCAATCAAGTAAATGCAGGCAAGTTCAGTATATTTGTAGCGTTGATCAGTGTAACAAAACAGTGAAAAGATAAAACCTAATAAGCAAATCAACGCGAGCAGCCATAGATTTTTAATCATTCCAATAAAAATCAGAAGGAAGAAAACGACGCTCAAGCTCCGAAAAAACTTGGAATTTGCTTCAAAACGATGTAATTCCGGCGCTGCGCTCGGATGAAACAAATAAACGTTTGCTTTTGCCCATTTAATATTGCTAACCGATTTATTATTTCTTTTGAGCATTTCTTTCTTATATTCTTCTGCATATTCATAAGTAAAATTATCTTTTTCTTTATCTAAAATTTTATATCGAATCCAGTTATAAGGTTTCTTACGCATCCAGTTATAAAACTTTCCGTCAAGCAAGGAACCAACAAAGAAAATGAAACTGCCGAGTATATAAGCGGCTAAAACAAAGGCTATCCAGCTTTGAGTTTCGGTTAAGACAATTTTGGAAGAAAAGATGCTTTCCGGTGAAATTGTTTGGTATATGACAAAAGTAATGATTGCGCCCGGCAGCAGAACGGCAAAAAAGTCAACAATGTTAGTTAGAAATTCGCTCGGTTTCATTTTCTTTTCCTAAAATTTAAAGTGTGTCCCAGTTTAACCGAAATTTTTGTCTCTGGCGAGTAATTTTCAACGACAAATCTAAATGTCAAATTTTTAACTCGCTTGACTGAAAACCTTCTGTAGTGAATACTTGAAAAAAAGATCAAGTTTCAAAAATTTGGAATTTGAAATCTGAAATTTGGAATTTTACAGGAGATTTTATGCCATACCCGGAAATAATGATTCACGGAATGCGTCAGGAATTGGCGCAGCTTGGAATTGAAGAAACAAAAACACCCGAAGAGGTGAAAGAAGCGGTTGAAAACACGGACGGAACTTTGATGGTCGTCGTTAATTCGGTCTGCGGATGCGCGGCGGGCGGGGTTCGTCCCGGAATTGCGATGGCTTTGCAGAATTCGGAAGCGAAACCTGACAAAGCAATCACGGTTTTCGCAGGAGCAGATATTGATGCAACGGAAGTCGCGCGCGATTATTTTGAAGGTTATCAGCCTTCTTCGCCTTCAATCGGTTTTCTGAAAAACGGAAAGCTCGTCGAGATGTTCGAGCGCAGAGACCTCGAAGGTCGTCATCCGCTGCAAATAGCACAGGCTCTGGTTGCGGCTTTTAACGAGCATTGCGCGAAAACGGAAGCGGCGAATAATTAATTTTTCTTACCGACACAAATTTTTTCCACAAAAGAATGTCGCTTAGGCAATAAACCTGAGCGGCATTCGTCTATTTACCGGCTTTATATTTAAAATTCAATTTGTAAAGGAAATTTCCCGATTGGAAAGCGCCGAAAATTGTCTTAAATCAACAATTTTGGGTTGATAATTTTTTCTTTTCGGTCAAAAATACAAGCTGAAACCTGTAACAATTCAACAAATCAAAAAATCTTTTCCGCGTTTTCGGCGGTGAATAAAATCTAGGAGTGAAGTTATGAACGTGAATCTAAAATCATTAGTTGGCAGGCTGAACGATACTTGTCGGAATGCCTTAGAGGGTGCGGCGGGGTTGTGTCTTTCGCGCACGAACTACGATATTGAAATCGAGCATATTTTGATGAAGCTGCTCGAACAAAACGAAACGGATCTGCACAAAATTTGTCATCACTACGAGGTAAATGTTGACCGTATAACGAAGGATGTCAACACTGCGCTCGAACGTTTGAAAAGGGGAAACAACGGCACGCCGGGCTTGAGCGACCGTCTGCCGCGCTGGTTTCAGGATGCATGGCTGCTCGCTTCGGTTGATTTCGGCGAAGCGCGGATTCGTTCCGGTCATTTGATTCTGGCTTTGCTGGCTAATGAGAGTTTGGCGCGGATTGCCCGCGACATTTCTAAAGAGTTCAGCTACATTTCGCTCGAATCTCTGCAGAAGAATCTGCCGCAGATTACGTCGGAATCGGCGGAAGCGCACGAAGCGGTCGCGCTCGGCGAAACCGCGCCCGGTTCAACCGGCGAGCAGGTGGCGAGCGGCGTTCCGGGCAGAACAAAGGCGCTTGATCAATACACCGAAGATTTGACGGCGAAAGCGCGGGCTGGAAAGATCGACCCGATTTTGGGGCGCGATTTCGAGATTCGCCAGATTGTTGATATTTTGACGCGCCGACGGCAGAACAATCCGATTTTGACGGGAGAAGCGGGCGTAGGAAAAACGGCGGTGGTCGAAGGCTTTGCCGCTCGGATTGCCGAAGGCGAT
>DATHTS010000897.1:0-2026 GCA_035462935.1 Pyrinomonadaceae bacterium | reverse complement strand
AAAACCGTCCTCGAATATCAACCGAGCAATTTTGAGATTCTAGTCCCGAAACACATCTCCGTCGTGGAAAATTCCATTAAGAAAAATTCAAATCAATACAGCGTTTCGAAAAATACGAGAATTAATTTCGATTACTCGCAGTTTAGAAAATCGGACACGGAAGTGATAATTATTGATGATGAAAATTAAGTTTGGAGAAGGAAAAACTTTGATTTCAGAGGTTTTCCTTCAATAAATTGTAAAAACCGGAGTATTTCAGAAAGTCTTTATATTTGGTTAAATTAATGCCAATAAGCTTTCAAACAAATTTAAGCCTTATATAAAATACCTAGCGTTCAGTCAAGATTCTATTGACGGGTAAAGCCGCTTCAATTTTATCCTTGCCTCTTTGGTCGTGAATTGCCAATTTACTTTTGTTTGCTTGGCATTTCGGCGAGTTTGGTAACTCTCGATTTGGTTCTCCAATAATGTTTTCCTATTATTACGGACTATTTTAACGTCAATTCATACTTGATTGAACACTAGGCTATTGCTGTTTTTTTTTCGGATTCATTGACGAAGGTCAGCCACGGCGCGTCGTTCGGCGCGGGGCGTTCGGCGCGAATGATTTTGAAGAATTCTTCCTGCAACCGGGCGGTGATTTCGCCGCGTTTGCCTGCGCCGACCGTGATTTTGTCAACCGAGCGAATCGGCGTGATTTCGGCGGCTGTTCCGGTAAAGAATAACTCATCAGCCAAATAAAGCGCGGCGCGCTGAATCGTGGTCTCCTGAACTTCGATTCCCATTTCTTTGGCGATTGCAAGCACCGAATCGCGCGTGATTCCCGGCAGAATTGAAGCGCCGAGCGGCGGGGTTATAAGCCTTCCGTTGTTGACTAAAAAGAGATTTTCGCCCGAACCTTCGGAAACAAAACCGCGGTCATCGAGAGCAATGCCTTCGGAATATCCGCCGAGGATCGCTTCCATCTTGATAAGCTGCGAGTTCATATAATTTGCGCCCGCTTTTGCCATTGTCGGAAGGGTGTTTGAATTGATGCGTGTCCAGCTTGAAACGCAAACGTCAATTCCGTTTTCCAGGGCTTCTTCGCCGAGATATTTTCCCCATTCCCACGCGCCGATATATGTGAAAATCGGGTTTGGAAACGGATTGACGCCGAAAGCGGGGTTTTCTTCGTTTAGCCCGCGAAAGATGATCGGTCGGAGATAACATTCCTCCAATCCGCTGTCGCGGACGAGCTCGATTGCCGCTTTGCAAAAATCATCGCGGGTAAATTCCGTGTCCATTCGATAGACTTTGGCGGAATTGACGAGCCGCTGCATATGTTCGGTCAGGCGGAAAATCGCTGAGCCTTTTCCGGTTTTATAACAGCGAATTCCTTCAAAAACGCTCGTCCCGTAATGAATGACGTGCGACATCACGTGAATGCGGGCGTCGTCCCATTCGATAAATTTGCCGTCGTGCCATACTTTCGACGCAATCTTCTTTGTATTAACATCTTTTACTGCCATATTTTAATAAAAAAACTCCTTTATAAATTCTTAAATAGGTTAGGAAACTCTTATGGTGAAGATATTACGAAAGCTGTAAAAATTCTGAAAAATTCTTTCGCATAAAATTCGCTCTTTCCTTTTAAGGATAATATATAGAAGGGGCTTTCGCAAGATTGTTATTAAAATTTAAAATTTAAAGCTGAAAACCGAAAGGTGAGAATCAAAGAACACTCTCTTTCTGATTCTCACCTTTCGGTCTTTAGTTTGTTTAACTTACTCAGAGAATAAACAATCGCGGCGCGGTATCATCGAGCCGGCTGGTAAATGTCTGAGTTCCGACGGTAATTGTTACGATTATCGGCACATCGCCTGCATTATTAAGACCGGACGGAAGCGTAAAATCAATCGAATAAACGCCGGGTTCGCGCTCGACCGCGCCGGTTAAAATCTGAGTGCCGCTTATCTGGACGCTTCCGATGCGAATGGTAACCGCGCTTGCCGGGACATTATGAACTCCGGTCAAAAACAGCCGTAAA
>DATHTS010000896.1:0-1639 GCA_035462935.1 Pyrinomonadaceae bacterium | reverse complement strand
ATTTGACGGCGCGGTATTGGCTGGAACATTAGGATTACTGTTGGCGTTTGTGCTTAAATTTGTGTTCGCGTCGGTTGTTACTGCCGGAGCGGTTTCAGTCGGCGCGTCGCCGCTCGTTTGCAAGACCGAGACATTTCCGGTCAAAGCGGGCATCGAAAGCATCAAAGCCGACACCATAAAGACGATTGCCGCGACAATCGTAATTTTAGACAAAATCGTCTGTGTGCCGCGCGGTCCGAATGCGTTGCTGGAAACGTTACTCGTAAAGAGCGCGCCGGCATCGGTTTTACCCGGCTGCAAAAGCACCGTGGCAATCAATAAAACGCAGGAAATAAAAAATATTGTGTAAAGCAAATAAACCATTTAGTTGTTGATTAACCGTTAATTGCTAATTGCCTTTTTTTCAAACAATTAACAACTAACGCTTAACTATTGAAATTAACAATTTTAGCGAAGCTTTCCGCCTCCAGACTCGCTCCGCCGACCAATGCGCCGTCAATATCCGCTTCGTTCATCAGTTCCCTGATATTTTCAGGTTTTACCGAACCGCCGTAAAGAATTCTGACCTTTTCGGCAATCTCTTTTCCGTGTATTTCAGAAAGAACGCGGCGAATAAATCCGTGCATTTCTTGAGCCTGTTCAGGCGTGGCGGTTTTCCCAGTGCCAATCGCCCAAACAGGCTCGTAAGCGATTATGATACGTTCCATATCCGAAACTGTCAAACCGTCAAGACCGCCGAGAATTTGCCTTTTCACGACTTCTTCCGCCGAGCCGTTTTCCCTTTCCTCCAGCATTTCGCCGACGCAGACAATCGCCTTCAAACCGGACTCTAATGCGGCTTTTGTTTTTTTATTCACACTTTCATCCGTTTCTCCATAAAACTGCCGTCGCTCCGAATGCCCGATAATCACGTGCGAACACCCAACATCTTTGAGCATCTCTGCGGAAACCTCGCCCGTATTCGCGCTTTGTTTCGATTCCGGCGCGCAATCCTGCGCCGAAACTTGAATATTCGAGCCTTCAAGCCTATCTGCGACCGTTTTCAAATGCACAAAAACTGGCGCGATAACGACCTCGCAGTGATTTGCATTCGCTGCTAAAGGCTTCAAAGCCAGAGCCGTATCCACCGCTTCGCCCAGCAGTTTATACATTTTCCAATTTCCCGCGATTACAGGTTTTCTCATAATTTAATCAAAAAGCTCATCAACCGGCATCCGCCAACCGGGAACGGCAGGCTCGGCTTCGGCAATCTCCCCGCGCCGATAAACGGTTGGATCATCCGGCGCTTCAGCCCGATAAACTTTAACAACATCATCGCTTAGCAAATCCACGTCCCAAACCACTAAAGTTCCTGCCGCAAAATAATCTTTACGTTTTTGTTTCATTTGCGCTTCGGCTTTCGCGCCGTAATCGCCTTCACTCCTAACTTCAACGGCGAAAACGGGCGCGCCTTCCACGAATTTCATTCCCGCCGATTCACCGATATAAAAAGCCGCATCGGGACTAAACGATTTGCGGTTTGGAAGATTGACTTTGAAACCGACGTTATCTGTAAAACTTCTTCCTTTTTTTACCCTTTTTTCGTGTTGACGCAAGCTAACATAAATTGAACCGCCCGCTCTATTCGGTTCGTCTCCTG
>DATHTS010000895.1:0-9227 GCA_035462935.1 Pyrinomonadaceae bacterium | reverse complement strand
CTGACTTTATCCCAAGTAATCGAGCCAAAATGCCCGTTTCCTCCGTTATCGCCGAAAACCAGACCGCCCATCTCGTCGCCCAGATGATTAAAGAAAATCATTCCCGGCGGGCGCGGATGCTCGCGCTTGATAATTTTCCCGTTGACAATTCCGGGATGCTGGCGCTCCTGGTTGGAAATAACCATTCGCAGTTTCCCGTCTTTTTCCACGATGTTGATGCGCTCGACATCAATTTCGGTGAACTTTTGATTCTTGGTTTGAATTGCAAAAGCTGTCAGTAAAAACACCGCGCAAAAAAGCGTAACGACGACAGCGTAAATTTTCAAAAAGCGCACTTCTTTTTCGAGTTTTGTTTCCATGATAATAGCCTCAACTTAAATTGCACATAACTAACTGTTGGGCAGCCCGTTCAAACTTCAATCAAATAATCGTAGTTACAATTTCGCGAATACTTCTCTGCAATTCTCTGTCATCAGTAATCGGCGAAACGAGCGCGACTTCCGCCGCGTCAATCGGCGAGATTCCCTTGGCAATCATTTGCGCGGCGTAAATCAAAAGTCTGGTCGAAACACCTTCTTCAAGCCCGTGCCCGCGCAGGTTGCGCACCTTTTGCCCGATTTTCACCAAATCGGCGGCGGTATTCAGTTCAATTCCGCCTTCTTTGGCAACGATTTCCGTTTCGGCTTCGGCGTTCGGGTAATCGAATTCCATGGCGACAAAACGCTGACGGGTTGATTGTTTCAAATCCTTCAAAATTGATTGATAGCCCGGGTTGTAAGAAACGACGAGCATAAATTCGGGCGGCGCTTCGAGAACAGTGCCGCGCTTTTCAATCGGCAAACGGCGGCGGTCATCCGTAAGAGGATGGATGATGACGACCGTGTCTTTTCTGGCTTCGACGACTTCATCGAGATAGCAAATCGCGCCGCTGCGGACGGCGGTCGTCAGCGGTCCGTCGTGCCAGACGGTTTCTTCGCCTTCGAGCAGAAAGCGCCCGACCAAATCTGTTGAAGATAAATCCTCGTGGCAGGCGACTGTGATTAGAGGGCGATTCAGGCGATATGCCATATATTCGACAAAGCGCGTCTTGCCGCAACCCGTCGGACCTTTTAACATCACGGGCAGTTTCGCCCCATATGCCGCTTCGAATAATTCGACTTCCTGTCTGATCGGTAAGTAGTAAGGCTCATTATCAACCTTGTATTTTTCAACTGCTAATTCCATAAACTTTGTGAACTCAAAAGTCAATCTTAACACCTGCCGAAAATTGTAGGCAAACATTAGAATTTCTGTGAAAAGCCGTCTTGGCACCGGTTTTGCTTTAAGGAATTTCAATGTCGGTAAAAACAGCAATTCCTAAAATGAGTGTAATTACGGAAGAGTCGCATTTAATCGGAGAATTTATCGGAGACGCGAGCGGCGCGACGCTGATTGTCGTCGGAAGCCTGCACGGAAATGAGAAGGGCGGCGCGATTGCTCTGCGAAAAATTTCGCGCGAGATGGAAAATTTGCGTGAAAAATTACGCGGCAGAGTTTATTTTCTCGCCGGAAACACTCGCGCCTTACAGCGCGGCGTGAGATTTATTGACTCGGATTTGAACCGGCATTGGACGGTCGAGAATTTTTTGAAAAACAGTAAAAGCTCGACCGTTTCTCCGCTATTGAGCGAAGACCTCGAACAACGTGAGCTGCTTGAAATAATCAATAGAATTCTGGCGACGGCGCAGGATGAAGTTTACGCCTTGGATCTGCATTCGACTTCCGCCGAAGGCTTGCCGTTTGCAACCGTCGGCGACACGCTTCGCAATCGCAGCTTTGCACAGAAATTTCCCGTTACGATTTTGCTCGGCATCGAGGAACAGCTTGACGGAACGCTTCTGGAATATCTGAACAGCTTCGGCATCATAACTTTCGGTTTTGAAGGCGGTCAGCACGATTCGCCGCAAACAGCGAAAAATCACGAAGCGCTGGTCTGGCTGGCGCTGGTAAATTCGGGAATTCTGGCGGCGGAAGACGCGCCGGATTTGGAGCGGCATCGGCAAAATCTCGGAAAAGCGACAGGCGCGGCGCGGCTTCTCGAAGTCCGTTACCGCGAGGCTGTCAGACCGGAAGACGAATTTGAAATGAATCCCGGTTTTGAGAACTTCGATACGATAAAACGCGGGCAGATTCTGGCGCGAAATCGCAAAGGCGCGATTAAAGCTGTCGAATCGGGTTTAATTTTGATGCCGCTTTATCAAAAGCTCGGCGAAGACGGCTTTTTCATCGGGCGTGAAATCGCGCCGTTCTGGCTGCGGCTTTCGCTCGTTTTGCGAAAACTAAAAATTGCGGATTTTATGCACATTCTGCCGGGCGTGAGCCGCCATCCGACCGAGCGTGAGATTCTGCTGGTTGACACACGGATCGCACGGTTTTTCCCGCTGCAAATTTTCCACCTTTTGGGATTTAGAAAAAGACGCTGGCGCGATAATAAATTAGTAGTCAGCCGGAGGAGATACGATACTTTTAGTCCGTTTAAGCGGCAAGAGAAATAAGATTATGGGCGATAAAAATGTTTCAAATCAAGCTGATGAAGGAAAATTGCGGCAATTCACCAAAGCCGTTTTAAATGATTTGCAGGCTCTCGAACAAATGATGAAAAGCGGGCAGATGGAAGAAGGCGTTTTGCGAATCGGCGCGGAACAGGAGATGTTTCTGGTTGATTCGGCGATGCGACCCGCGCCGATTGTTACCGACGTTTTGAATGATGCCAAGGACGGTCGGCTGACGACGGAAATCGGGCGTTTTAATCTCGAAGCTAATTTAACGCCGCTCGGTTTTTCCGGCGATTGCCTGAGCAAGTTGGAAACGGAAATGAACGAAGTTATCGGCATCGTCAAAAATTCCGCGAAAAAATTCGACGCCGACACGGTTTTGTGCGGCATTTTGCCGACGATTCAACCGTCGGATTTGGTCGAGAAAAATTTGACTCCGAATCCGCGTTATCTTGAGCTAAACCGCATTTTGACCGCGCTTCACGGCAACGAAAGACTCGTTCACATCAAAGGCTTGGACGAATTGCGCCTGCATCTGCAAGATACTTATATCGAGTTTTGCAACACGAGCTTTCAGGTTCATCTCCAGGTCGGCATCAGCGATTTTGTCAAATATTATAATTGGGCGCAGGCGATCACCGCGCCCGTTTTGGCTTCGGCGGTCAATTCCCCGCTTCTTCTCGGTCATCGCCTCTGGCACGAAACGCGGCTCGCGCTGTTTCAACACGCGGTTGACGAGCGCTCGCCGACGCATCACGTCAGAAACCGTCCGGCTCGCGTAACTTTCGGCAGAGATTGGGTGCGCGATTCGATTCTGGAAGTTTTCCACGAAGACGTGGCGCGTTTTCGCATTATTTTAACGCGGGAATTGGAGGAAAATTCGCTGGAAATTCTGCAAAACGGAAATATTCCCAAACTCGATGCGTGGCGAATGCACAACGGAACGATCTGGCGCTGGAATCGCGCCTGTTACGGCGTGATGAACGGCAAACCGAGCCTGCGAATCGAAGCCAGATTTCTGCCTTCCGGTCCGACGGTTTTGGACGAGATGGCAAACTCCGCTTTTTTCCTGGGCTTGATGATGGCTCTGCCGGAAGAATTCGGCGACGTTACGGAAAAAATGTCGTTCGACGATGCGAAAGGCAATTTTTTCAGCACGGCGCGTTTCGGTCTGAAATCGCAAATCGTCTGGCTCGACGGCGAAAGCTACCGCGCCAAAAATCTGATCCTGGAAGAGCTTCTGCCGCGAGCGCGACACGGTTTGCGAATGGTCGGTATCGAAGCAAATGACATCGAAAGATATTTAGGAGTTTTGGAAGAGCGCGTCTCGCAGGAAAAAACCGGCGCGCGATGGATGCTCGATTCGCTTTGCGCGATGGACAAACGCGCAAAACAAAATGTTCGTATGAGAAGTTTAACCGCCGCGATGAACGCGAACCAGGAAGCGGGCGAGCCGCTTCATAAATGGGATTTGGCGGAAATTCCGCAAAAATCCGATTGGCTTGACAATTACAAAACGGTCGAGCAGTTTATGTCCACCGATCTGTTCACCGTCCGACCGGAAGACGTGGTTGATCTGGCGGCGAGCCTTATGTATTGGAAACACGTCCGGCACGTTCCCGTCGAAGACGATGAAGGTCGGCTGGTCGGCATCGTTTCGCACCGCGATTTGCTCAAACTGCTCGCTCTCGGCAAAACAAACGGCGCTTCGGAAATCGTCATCCGCGACGTGATGAAGCACAATCCCATAACAATTTCGCCTGAAACTCCTTCGCGCGAAGCCCTGACTTTAATGCGCGAGAAAAACATCGGATGCCTGCCGGTTCTTAAGGCGGAAAAACTCGTCGGGCTGATCACGGCTCATGATTTTTTAACCGTTTCGGCGAAATTGTTTGAAGAGCGAATGTAAGTTTTTGAAGTAAAAAGGCAAAAGTGAATAATTCCTTTTGCCTTTTTATTTTTGGCGGTTGATTTAAGAAAAACCGGATTTTCTGGAAATAAGAACAGCTTTATAAGTTGCCGCTAGCTTATAGTATTTGAAAAATAAAAGCCGCAAAAGACTGGAGCGCAGGCGGCTCGCCTGCAATGAGCGCAAAAGCGCGAAAACCATTGCTTAATCAAAGAAGTGTCTGATTAAACACTATTACGTTGCTGACGCAACGTTTGCAGGCGAGCCGCCTGCGCTCCAGTCGGTAAGATTTTCTTTTTTTATTGCGGCATTTATTACTCAAATACCATAAGCTAGTGGCAATTGATTTGCGCACTCCTTTGTCAATAGAACTTATTTAGGAAGTTTAGCCGCGAATTTTTGTGGAATACGCGGATAAATCAAAAATGAAATCTCCGTCCTCCGCGTTAATTCGCGGCTAATAACTTTTCACTCATTCCAGCTATCAATGACCGAAGAAAACCTTCTGTTCCAATTCGATAGCGAGCGGAAACAGGATGTTGTTTTCCAGATGAATGTGCCGGTGCAGATCTTTTTCGAGTTCTTGAAGCCCGAAATAAAGCGATTTGAAACTCGGACAGGCATTTTCCGGCGCGGTATAATCATCGGTTATTTGCCGCATTTCCTTCAGAAAATCGCTCGCCGTGTCGTGTTCCGTCATCATCATTCTCACGGGATTTTGGACGGTTCCGAAATGCGGGTAAGGCACGAATGAATGGTTTTTCTGCGATGCTTCAAGATTTTTGATATAGGGAAACAAGATGAATTCTTCCTTCCGCATATGGACGGTTAAATCATCGAACAAAATGCGAAAAACTCTTCGCAGCTCAAGCAATTCGGGATTTCTATCGCCGTGTTTGTGGCAGACCTTTTCGATCAGCGTCGTCAGCCGCCCGATTTCCTGCCGCGTAAAAAGGTGATGTTTTTCGACGATATAATCAACCAGCTGAGACGGCGATTTCTTTTCGACCGAGTCAATTTTTTGCCCGTTCGCGGCATCTTTCAGCACTGCGGAAATTTTCGCGCTGACGATGCTCGGAGAAACTCCCGCAACCGTGCAGGCTTCATTGAAATTTCTGCGCCCGCCGCAGCAGTAATCAATCTTCAATTCTTCGAAAACCCGCGTAGTTACGGGCATTTCAATAGCGATTTCCCGAATGGTTTTAGTTGTAAGTTCTTGCATAATACCTCTTTTTTATCTGTAGATTTTTCGCCTCCGGCGGCGAAATCAGTTCTTGACATTTCCTCCTGTGCAAAATACATTCCACATTGAGATTAAGTTTTAAGTTCCTGTAAAAGAATATGAAAATGCGCGTGCGCGGAAATTCGATTCGCTTGCGGCTGACGCAAAGCGAGGTTGAGCAATTCGAAAAAAAAGGTTTGGTCGAAGAAATCATTGAATTCGGCGAGCGCGAATTGATTTATGCTCTGGAATCGTCGGCTAAAGCGGAAAAGGTCGAAGCTGAATTTAAGGATAATCGAATTGTGGTCATCATCCCGCAAAACGACGCAAAGCGATGGGCAAATTCAAACGAGGTCGGGATTAAAACCGAGTATAACATCAGCGATGAAAAGACTTTGCAGCTTTTAATTGAGAAGGATTTCGCCTGCTTAGAACCGCGTGAGGGCGAAGAAGATGCAGATACTTTTCCGCATCCGGCGGGAAATGAAAAGTGTTAGAAGCTATCTCAAAAATAATAATATCGTTAAGCAAGCGGTCTGTGACCGCGTTTCAGGCACCAACCTGCGAACGCGGTCACAGACCGCTTGCTTAACCCTACGTTTTGTATTTTTGAGACAGCCTCTAACTAAATTTTCAATAGGAGCGCTGATTATACTAAACCGCGAAAAATCTCATATTTTAGCTGCGAAAATTTCCGCAGTTTTCATTTCTTCCTCTTAAAATCTTTCTTTTAATTTCCTGACCGACACGCTTTCAGCTTTTATTTTGCTGCTTTTCCCAAAACACAACCCCAAAGGAACACCGCTTGCACTATATAAACCGGGAAGTGAATCTTAACGGAGGGAATTATGAAAATTACACCCGAAATGAAAGTGAAAGAAGCATTAAAGTTTAATGAAAAGATGCTTGACGCTTTTATGTGGCTCGCGCCGGAATTTGAGCGGCTGCGTTATCCGAAACTGCGCCGCGCGATGAGCGGGCGCGTCAGCGTCGCGCAGGCGGCGCGAATTGCCCGCATTCCGCTGACCGAAGCGCTTTATTTGCTAAACATCACGGCTGGCGAGGCGGAAGAAAAAATTTCCGCCGAATTGCGGCTTCTGCCGAAAGACGATTTTGAGTTTCACGATATGAATCCGGTCTGCAAACCCGCCGAGCTGCAAGGCGTTTCGGACACCGACCGGCGCGTTCATTTTGTTGACGTTTCGACGGAAGCCGATCACAAAGAAGACCCGATGCCGAAAATCGTGCGCGGTTTGATTTCGCTGGAAAAGGCGGACGATATTTTGCTCGTGCGCCATCCATACGACCCGATTCCACTGCGCGATTTGTTTGCGCGTCGGCGCGGACTGGCGAGTTGGGCTGAAGAGAGGAAGCCGGGCGATTGGTATATCTATTTTTATCGTCCGGGCGCAGGCGCCGGAGCTTTTGCTCATCCGCCGGTTTACAACAAAGTGTTTGCAATGGCGGCGGGCGCGTAACTTAAGTTTTTAGAAACCGTCTCAAAAATTGCGAGATAGAAAATTAATTTCAGTTTTTCTTCGCTCTTTGCTTTTCAGGCGGGAAATAAGAAAGTATCCCGCAAAGCCCGCTAAGCGGCAAAGTGAAAGGCAAATCCTTTTGAGACAGTTTTTATCAATGTTTTAGTGCTCTGCCCTTTATCGGTTTATTAGTATAGAAAAAAATCGTAAATTTTTTATGGCGAATCCGGGCGCAATCAAAATCTTATGGCAATTGCTTTCAATCAACCGAAACGCTGGAAAATCAGTTACATAAACCCGACTTTGCTCGGCATCGGCGCGTCCGCCTTCCTGACGCTTTTAGTCATTGTCGGCTCAAGAAATCTTGAACATTTCGATTCCGCGCTTTTCGGCTACACGGTGGCGAGCATCGTCGCCTTCGGCGCGATTGTTTTTCGCTACGCGATCTGGCTTCAGCGTCCGGCGACGCGGGCTTATTTCTGGCGCGGACTGGACTTGTTTTTCCAGCGCAAAAAACTTTTGAAAAACACGGGCGTCGCGGCAAAAACCATAGCGACCAATTTGGTCGAGCAGCGCTTTATTTTCAAACGCGGCTTTACGCGCTGGCTGACGCACGCGCTGATTATGTGGGGCTGTATCATCGCGGCGCTGATTACATTTCCGCTCTCGTTCGGCTGGGTTCATTTCAAACTCGAAGGCGATATGGGCTACCGCGCTTATCTTTTCGGCTTTCCGCTGCAATTGATGGAAGGCAGAAGTTTGATCGCCTGGGTTACGTTTCACGCGCTCGATTTTACGGCGATTATGGTAATTGCCGGATGCGCGATTGCGATTCACCGGCGACTGAAAGACCGCGGCGCGATTGCCTACCAAACGTTTCTGCTCGATTTCACCCCGCATATGCTCTTAATTGCGATTTCCGTTTCCGGTTTGATGCTGACTGCTTCGAGCCTCTGGTTTGAGGGCTATATGTATTCATTCATTGCGCTTTCGCATCAGGCGACGGTGATTATGACGCTTTTTTATCTGCCTTTCGGAAAACTGTTTCACATCGTCCAGCGTCCCGCATCAATCGGAGTCGAGCTTTACCAGCAGCGTTCACAGGAAATGGAACAAGCCGTCTGCCCGCGCTGCGGCACGATGTTTATGGGCAAAATGTGGATTGACGATTTAAAAAAGGTGGTTGACCAGCTAGGTTTTGATTACCGGATGGAAAACGGTCACACATTGCAGGATTACTGCCCGCGCTGCAAGCGGATTATACGCGGGCTTGCTTACGCGGGTCTGCCGAAGGCGAAGGAGAAAGTCTTTGTCGGAACGCGAACTGAGGATAAATAATTTGACCAATTTTTACAGGTGTCTTGGCAGCTGTTTTCGTCAAGAAAGATGTTTGACAATTAGGAAAATCAGCAGCATTCTCATCCGCCCGTTGAGGTGAAGGCGAAACGCCTTCACCTCAACGCTCTTTGTCGAAAAAGCGAAATTTATCAAATGCGAAAAACCTCGCGGTCTTGCGGAAAATTCCGTTTATTTTCACATTGCTTTTAATTAAAATCCAATAAACACGGCGAAAACCGGGCGGCATATCTTTTGCATCTTCTTATGTGTTCTTTTGAGGAAAAGAAACTTGGAGGAGATATGTCGGATTCACAAAATAAAATGCAATCTATCGAAACTTCATTTATCGAACGCTTAGCGCAGAAAATCGGAGTAACCGCCAATGCCAAATACATTTACGGCGAGCCGGTTGAACGCGGCAGCGTAACTGTTATTACAGTTGCCAAAGCCGTTTACGGTTTCGGCGGCGGGAGCGGTAAAAATGATGCCGATGAAGGTTCGGGCGGCGGTGGGGGCGCGGTTTTAGCGCCGGTCGGATATATCGAAATCAAAAACGGGAAAACGCGCTTTCACCCGACGCGAGATTGGCTTAACCTGATTCCGATGCTCGCCGCCACGCTGCCGGTAATTTTTCTTACGACCTGGGGAATAACCAGATTATTAGGGCTAAAAGAGAGCGGGCGGAAAGTTGATGGACGACTGAAGGATGCGGCAAGGTAAGTTCAAAACATCATTCATTCTCTCGA
>DATHTS010000894.1:0-4375 GCA_035462935.1 Pyrinomonadaceae bacterium | reverse complement strand
TGATTCGTTTTTATCGCGCTCTTTATAGCTGTTTTCCAGGTTCGTCAAATAGTTCTGTTTCTGCCGCTCGAATTCTCCCTGCGTGAAACCGTATTCCTTAACGCGCTTGTTTTCTTCAAGCAAAGTTTTAATGGTTGTTTTGATTCCTTGCGGATCTGACGCGCCGAACATCGAGTAAGCGTCTTTGGTTCGGGTGAGCGATGAAAAACTGCCAGCGCCGAAAACAAAAGGCGGATTGGGCGATTGTCGAAGTTCGTTCAATCTCGCGTTAAACATTGTGTTGAAAAATGATTTGACGATTTCCTTCCGCAGATCGGCAAGCGTTTTGTATTTTTCTTCCGGTTTCTTGAACAATAATTGAGCCAAAGTAAGCTGTGCTTCCTTGTCGGTTTCGACGGCGATCAGCGTTTCCTTGTGATCCGGCACGGGAAAATCGGGTCGCTCGACGTTTTTGCGTTTCGATTTTATGCCGGAAAAAGCCGCTTTAATCTTTTTCTCCATTTCGTCAACGTCCAAATCGCCGACCGCCACGACCGCCATCAAATCCGGGCGATACCAGTCTTCGTAAAAATCAACCAGCGCCTTGCGGTCGAGATTTTCAATAACCTCCTTTTTTCCGATGGGCAGCCGTTCGGCATAACGCGAGCCTTTGAAAAGCAGCGGAAAATACCTGTCGCGCATCCGTTGATTCGCGCCCCTGCCGAGCCGTAGTTCTTCCAGCACCACGCCTTTTTCCTTTTGAATTTCCGCCGGGTCAAGCTCAATCGCCGACGCCCAATCAGATAGAATCAAAAGTCCTTTGTCAATCAATTCCTTCTTTTCGGTCGGAATCGGCAAAATATAAACCGTTTCATCAAAGCTCGTGTAAGCGTTCAAATCCGCGCCGAACTTTACGCCGATTGATTGCAGATAAGACACCAGCTCGTTTTTCTTAAAATTTTTCGTGCCGTTAAAAGCCATATGTTCCAGAAAATGAGCCATTCCTTGCTGGTCTTCCCGTTCCAAAATCGAACCGGCGTTAACGGCTAAACGCAGTTCGACTTTATTTTCCGGCTTGCTGTTTTTTCGAATGTAATAAGTCAGACCGTTATCCAGTTTTCCGATCCGCACGTTCGGATCAACCGGAATCGGCGCGTTGAGATTGACCTGTGCCGCCGCCGAGACGGCGAGACACAAAATCAAAAGCAGTATTTGCAGAGATTTTCTATTCATTTTGCTATTTCCTCCAAAATTAGGTGAATCGTTATTGAAATTACTGAGTGGTTGATTTTCAGCCCGTTTAGCTAAAAATCTTTCGAGAAAAAACGCCGTCGTTACGAATAGCGATAAACTCCCGAATGAATAAAAGACGTTCGAGCATCCATTCAGGTTACAATACCGGAATTTTCGCAGACTCATTTTTTTGAGATGTTTTATACACAAAAAGTTGTTTGCGCCGGGTTAAAAAATTCTATTGCAGATTGAGCGTCAAAGCGCCGAGCTGTCCATACAACTCCATAAAATTAAACTCATTCCAGGCTTCGACAATCTTACCGTCTTCAATGCGCACCATCGTCATCCCGGTAAATTCCACCGGTTGATTGCTCGGCGCGACTCCAAGACCTTCGCCCGTGTGCGTTCCGCGGCAAGTGCAGCGGGCGGCGATTTTATTACCTTCGCTTATTGTATCTTCAACCGTAATATGCAGATCGGGAATCGCTCCGATAAACTGCCGGTGTAGGGTTTTGAAATGTTCGGGACCGCGCAAACAATTGCCCTCGCTGTCCTTCAAACCGTTGGCAACGCCCTCTTTGGCAAACATCTCGTCAATCGCCTCCTCGCGGTGTTGATTCCAAACTTCTTCAAACCAGCGATGAAGAAAAGTTTCGTATTTCGCCATAATTTCCTCCTGAAAAAGAGTTTGCCCGCGAAACTTACGAAAAGCACGAAAAAAATACAATAAAAAATTTCTTTTCTTCCTTTTCGCGTTCTTTGGCGTATTTCGCGGGCAAATTCTTAAAAAATATTAAGCAGACGCTTTTGAGCCGAGAACTTCCTGCACCGCCTTTCCAATATCGGCGGGCGATTCGACGACGCGGATTCCGGCTTCGCCGAGCGCCTTCATTTTCTCGGCGGCTGTGCCTTTTCCGCCCGAAATAATCGCGCCCGCGTGTCCCATTCGGCGTCCCGGCGGCGCGGTTTGCCCGGCGATGAAGGCGACAATCGGTTTTGTTACGTTGTCTTTCGCAAAAGCGGCGGCGTCTTCTTCGGCAGTTCCGCCGATTTCGCCGATCATCACAATCGCGTCGGTTTCATCGTCTTCCTGAAAAAGCCGCAAAGCGTCGGTGTGCGTCGTGCCGATAATCGGGTCGCCGCCGATGCCAATAGCGGTTGATTGCCCAAGACCGAGAGCGGTTAATTGCCCGACGGCTTCATACGTCAGCGTTCCCGAACGCGAAACGACGCCGATTCTTCCTTCCCGGTGAATATGTCCGGGCATAATGCCGATTTTGCATTTGCCGGGCGAGATGATTCCCGGGCAGTTCGGTCCGATCATCCGCGTTTTTTTATCCCGCAGAAATTCCTTAACTTTAACCATATCGGCAACCGGAATGCCTTCCGTAATGCAGACGACGAGCGGAATTCCCGCATCCGCCGCTTCCATAATCGCGTCCGCCGCAAACGCGGGCGGAACGTAAATGACCGAAGCGTTCGCCGCAGTTTCATTAACAGCATCGGCAACCGTATTGAAAACCGGCACATTTTCGTGCGTCGTGCCGCCTTTTCCGGGCGTAACTCCGCCGACGATGTTCGTGCCGTATTCGATCATCTGCTGCGTATGAAAAGTTCCCTCTTTTCCCGTAATGCCCTGCACAATCAGGCGCGTGCTTTTATCTACTAAAACGCTCAAAACTTGTTTCTCCTGCTAAGAATTATTTGAAATAAAACAATGTGAAAGTATAACACGAGCAAGGTTTTACATTGAAACCGCGAAAAAAGAACTTTTGTCGAAACATTCCGCGCGAAACAATCGTTTGTAACTCTGTCTAACATTTTCGGACAAATCATTTCGACAAATCGGATTTTTATGAGGCATTTATATTCATTTTACGCCGACGCTTTTTTTATTGCGATCAAATCAATCTTCGAGCATAAACTTCGCGCATTCCTGACCTTGCTCGGCGTAATTATCGGCGTCGCGTCGGTTGTCGTCGTCGGCGCTTCGATCAGCGGTTTAAATTCATATGTGATGGGAAAAATCACGAAAGTTCTCGGCACCAATCATTTTATGATTGCGCGGATGGCTTTCAGCGGTCGGATGGACGATGCCCAATTTGAGCGCGTGAACAAACGCAACAAAAAAATCGAGTGGGAAGAATACGAATACATCAGAGCCAACTGCGATATGTGTTCGGAAGTCGGCGCGGCAAAAGGAGCGCGTGAAGATTTGAATCAAGACGGAATCGAAATGCCTTCGGTACGCATCAATGGCGTAACGGCGAATATGCAGTATATCGAAGACAAAACAATCATCGAAGGTCGTTTTATTCTCGAATCTGAGGTTGACCGCTCGGCGAAGGTTTGCGTCATCGGCACGGATGTCAAAGACAAATATTTTCCGAATGAAAGCCCGATTGGAAAGACGATTAAACTGCGCGGCATTCCGTTGAAAATCGTCGGGATGGAGGAAAAGCGGGGCTCGATGTTCGGCGATTCGCAAGACCGTCATCTTTATATTCCCGTAACCTTGCATCTGCAATTATTCGGTTGGGGCGACGGCGTTCAGGTTCACGGAAAATCCGACAATCAGGAATTTCTCGAATTAGCAATTGAAGATGCTCGCACGACTCTGCGGAACAAGCGAAAGCTCATCGGAAGCGACGAAGACACATTCGGAGTCGTCAACACAAAGGATTTAGCCGGTCAGATTGATGAATTTACAAATGCGATTGCGGCGGTTGTCGTTCCGATTACGATGATTACATTGATTGTCGGCGGC
Organism: Pyrinomonadaceae bacterium; assembly: GCA_035462935.1. Classification (GTDB taxonomy): domain Bacteria; phylum Acidobacteriota; class Blastocatellia; order Pyrinomonadales; family Pyrinomonadaceae; genus DATHTS01. Next base: position 396 of record DATHTS010000894.1, on the reverse strand, counting down.
ATTGTCGTGATGAATATAATGCTCGTCTCCGTTACCGAGCGCACCTTTGAAGTCGGTCTGCGAAAAGCCCTCGGCGCGACACGAAAGCAGATTCTTTTGCAGTTTCTCATCGAATCCGCTCTGCTTTGCGTTTTGGGCGGGATTTTAGGATTGCTCCTTGCCGCCGGAGTTACGACGCTGATTACAGTCGTTTTTGAAATCACGATGACGATTACAATCGGTTACGTCTTTCTGGCGATCATCGTTTCAAGCGGCATCGGCATTATCGCCGGGCTTTATCCGGCTTGGAAAGCGGCGCGGCTCGACCCGATTGTCGCTCTGACGAAAAGTTAAAAAAGCGAAAAGTAAAGATTATGAAATTATCAAGTTCTCTGCCGAAAGAAGTTTTGCGAATGG
>DATHTS010000893.1:0-4954 GCA_035462935.1 Pyrinomonadaceae bacterium | reverse complement strand
AACCACAGGTGGGAACAGATTAGAAATATCTTCTGCGGTTTATCAAATCTCCAGAAAATAAGCCGTATCGCATCTTTCGCTGTGCATTCCTTCGGCGGTCGGCTGGAAACCGTATTTTTCGTAAAGCCCGATGGCTTCTTTCAGGACGCTCGCCGTTTCCAGATGGATTCGTTTAAAGCCTAGCTCACGCGCTTTTTCAATCATTCTTTCGAGCGTTTTTTTGCCGAAGCCGCGTCCGCGCAGAGTTTTTGCGAAATACATTTTTCTTAGTTCGACCGTTTCCGCATCAAGCGGGAAAAGCCCGACTGTTCCGAGCAAATTTCCTTCGGAATCCTCTAAAATCTCGAACAAACCGCCGCGCTCGATGTAGCCGGCTTCGATGTCGCTCAAATCCGCGTCCGTTCCGTTTGGTTCAGGTGTTAAATTGTATTCGCGCAGAACGCCGAAAACCAGATTTTGCACGTTTTCACCATCGGCGTTGGTGGCGGAACGAATGAAAATTTCGGGGTTTTCGCTCATTGATTGCCGGCAGTATTGGCTTCAGGATTTTCGCGGTTGTTGAGAAAATAAACTTTTTCATCTTTTTCACCGACGATAATCCAACTGCCGTTTTCCTTGACGAGCCGCATTTCCTGCTGAACCGAGCCGGTCGAGGTTTTTTGCGGATTTTTGAACGTCCACGATTTATCGAAAACGGCGACGGCGGCGTTTTCCGATTCGGGCGTGATAGTTAGTTTATCAACCTGTAAATCAAGCGATTCATAGCGGTCGAAGGCTCTTTGGCGGTCGGCGCGGACGTGGTTTCGGTCAATGCCGCTTTCCTTGTAATAATTTTCCAGCGTGGCGGCGTAAGATTTCATATGCGTCTCGATGTCGCGTTTTACAATCGAGCTGCGCCACCTTTCGAGTGTTTCGCTGACTTCTTTTTTAACCTGATTTTCCTGTTCGGCGGTTAGTGAAGCGACAGGTCTTCTGCTTTCAGGCGTTCTGTTTTCCGTTTGTGTCTGTGTTTTAACGGCGGGCGCGTCTTCGTCTTTGAAAATCCACCAGATACTGCCGATTGTGCCGATTATTAAGATCGCGCCGATAATAAAATATAAAGGCGAGCGCGAAAAACCGTTTTTTCGGGCGGCAAAATCGTCGGTGTTGACTGGAATCATCGGAAGCGTCGGCGCGGACGAATCGGAAGTTTGATGCGGAGTTTGACGATTAATAAATTGACTGTCGCGCAAAGTTTTCGCCGTGTGGAGCGTTTCTTCCGACGAAAGATATTCCGGCAAAGCTTCTTCGGCGACGAGCAGCGTGCCGTCGGTCAAGCAAAAGTTCAAAGTTTCATCGGTGTAAACCGAGCGGCATTCGGGGCAAATCTTCATAACTAAAGTTTAATCTATGAGATTCGTTTTTAACTTGCAATTTGTGCGGTTAAATAACACTGAAATTATAAAGTATCGGGCGGGCAAAAATAAACCGCTACTCGACATAATAAACTCTCAAATCTCTTTCGCCCGTGATGAGCCATTGGTTTCCGACTTTTCTTAGCTGTAACTGCTGTCTGACTTTTCCCGCCGAGTATTTCTCTTCGCCTTCAAATTCCCACTTTTTATCGAATTCGGCTATCGCGGTAGCTCCGTCAGAACCAAATGTTACCTGCAAATTGTTAATGTCAATATCTATCGAATCAAAATCGGCAAAAGCGCGCTCCTTGTCCTGACGAACAAAATCGCGGCTCGCATTGCTGCTGCGGTAATAATCAACGCGGTCAGCGTAGCTTCGCATATAACCCGCGATATTTCTCGATTCCGTCAGCGATTTCCAGGAATTAATCGTGTCTTTCACATTTTCCCTTTCCTCTTCGGGATTAAAATTCGGCGGCGGAGAAATCGGTTCTTCTTTGGATTTGGAATTCGGCTTTTCCGAATTTTCCGGCAAAGGGAAAATTGCCGCGTTTGTATTCGCGTCCAGATTGGCATTTACCGTTCGCCTGTTCTGAGCTGACGGATTTGCCTTCTGCGCCGATTCGTTTTTTCCGTTTTTGAGATAAAACCAGGCGGCAATTCCGCCGCCGAAAAGCAGTATCGTTATTAAAGTGGTCAACAAAACTACCAAAATCGAACTCGATTCCTTTGTTTGTGACGGAATAGGAACAACCTGCGGCGGGAGATTTCGCTGCGAATCGCGCAAATCGAAATGCATCGGCTCCTGCGAGTTTCTGACGCGCGTTTCCGCGTCATCGGCGTCATCAAAGCCGGAAATTCGGCTTTGGGAATTGACGAGCGGCGTTCCGTCCTGCAGGCAAAACTGGAGCGTATCATCGGTGTATTTATTCTGGCAGTTCGGACAAATTTTCATAATTTCCGGCTCGCTGAATCGTTTTGATTTTAACACATAAATTGCGAATCGCTTTCTCTGCAATTTTGTTCACTTTAAATAAGTATTACATTCAAACAACGTAACGATTCAATACAATCCTTTAGGTCACAACTGATACAAAATTCCCGCTTGTTTTGTCGAATTCCACGAATATTTTGTCTTTTCGGCAATGGTATGGTTATTGCAATAATTAAAGAGTTAATTAATAAATTTGGACGAGCTTAGGGAATAATAATGTCAAAACCGAGACTTGAAGGAAAAACAGCGATTGTAACCGGCGGGGCGACGGGGATTGGTGAAGCGATTTCACATAAATTTGCGATGGAAGGCGCGAGCGTCGTTGTTTGCGGGCTGCCGGATGATCCGGTGGAAGATGTGGTTAAAAATATCAATGAACGCGGCGGCAGCGCCATCGCTTTTATCGGCGATATTTCCGAGGAAACGGAAGCCGGAAAGTGCGTGCAGACGGCGATTGACAGCTTTGGGAAGCTGGATATTTTAATCAACAACGCCGGATTTTTTGATGGGATGGAAGAGACGCAGGACTTTCCGACCGAAGCCTTTGACCGGATGTTCAAATGGAATGTGCGCTCGGCTTTTTTAATGAGCAAATACGCGCTTCCGCATCTTCAAAAAACGAAAGGCAATATTGTGAGCGCGGGCAGCGAAGCCGGTTTTAACGGGCTTCCTTATTTTACGCCTTACGGCGGGACGAAAGCTGCTGTTCACGCTCTTATGAAAGGAATTGCGGTTGAACAGGCGCGTTACGGCGTACGTGCGAATTGCGTCTGTCCGGGACCGATTGATACGGCTTGGACGCACGCTTCGATGAGTCCGATGGACAAAAAGACCGAGAAAATGACCATTAGCGCGACGCCGCTCGGCAGGCTCGGAACGCCGGAAGAAATCGCCAATGTTTATGCGTTTCTGGCTTCCGACGAAGCAAGCTATGTAACGGGCGCGTTATGGTTGGCGGACGGCGGAATTACCATCGGGAAAGCCAACATCGGCGATATGGCTGAAGAGACCGACCAGCCCGAAGGCGAGCTTCAGGACTTGGAACATCAATATGAGGGTTTAACCGACAAACCGTTGACGGCTAACGTATAAATTTGATTTTTGTTTGGCAAAAACGGGATTTCGGGATTTAGAAGGTTTGATTTAATTAATAAATTCAATAAGGAGAGTTAAAAATATGGCAGAAGCACAAAAAACAAGTATGGAGAATACGAAAGACACGGATTATACAACCGTAAAGGATTTAAATCTCGATAACGATATTACAGGCGAAACGAGCAAGACGACGCTTCCGGTTGATACCCAGGCGGTTAAGGAAGTTTATAGTCAGGCTAAGGAAAAAGCTACTCAAGCCGTAAGCGAAACTTACAGTCAGGTAACCGAAAAGGCTACGGAAACAATTAACGAACAAAAAGGCACTCTGGCGCAGGGGCTTTCGAGTCTTGCCGAAAATCTTCGACAGATGGATGAAAATCTGCGAAACAGCGAAGCGGAAACGCCTATTGTCGGTTTCACGGCTAAATACGGCGATTCGCTGGCGGATCAGGTGCAGCAGGTAGCCGATTATCTCGAACGCAAAGACGTGCGGGCGATGGTTAGCGATGTCGAAAGTTATGCTCGCCGCAACCCGGCAATTTTTATCGGCGGCGCATTTGTTGCCGGTTTGCTGCTTGCCAGATTCCTAAAAAGCTCGGGTCAAAACGTTTCCTCAAGACAATTTTCATCCACCGATACGGAAAGAGCTTCGATAGGCAGCGGTGATTTTACGACGGGGACGCAAACTGATTTTAATACCGACACTTCGACGGACTTTAATACCGGCACGACAGGCAAAAATCTGACGACGGACAAAATTTAAGGTTTCACAGCAGTAGAGATGGAACAAGGAGGTAGTTTATGGCTCAACAAGTACAAAAAAGGGCGAAAGACGAGAATATAGTGAAAGCCGAGCCCGTCGTTAAAGAGGAACGCTCACTAGGCGATCTTTTTTCCGAACTTGCCAGTGATACAAGCAATCTGGTTAGACAAGAAGTTGCTCTCGCACAGGTAGAAATTACGGACAAGGCGACGAGAGCCGGAAAAAATGTCGGTTATCTGGTTGTCGGCGGAGCGGTTGCATACGCGGCGCTTTTGACATTGCTGGCGGCTCTGGTTATCGGATTGGCTGACCTTTTCGATATATCGGTCTGGATACCGGCTCTGATAGTCGGATTGATTGTCGGCGGAGTGGCTTTCTGGATGATTACATCCGCATTGGACGCTTTAAAGAATATGAATTTTACACCGCAACAAACGGTTGAATCATTGAAGGAGGATGCAGAATGGCTGAAAGACCAAGTGAGTTAAATGACAATACAGCAACGGAAAAGAAGGATGAAAAGATGATCGCCGTAATGTCCGATGCGTCCGACAATTCGTATCTGGATGATACTTCGGATGAAGAAACGTTTAGCACGGCGGAAACCGATGAGGAAGTCCCCGCCGAAGCCGAACAGATTCGGGCGCAAATCGAGGACACTCGCCAGCAGATGGGCGAAACGATTGACGCGATTCAGGAGAAATTAAG
>DATHTS010000892.1:0-4384 GCA_035462935.1 Pyrinomonadaceae bacterium | reverse complement strand
AAATAAAGGTTTTCACGCCCGCTTCTTTCGCCGCTTCGCATAAAATTCGTGTCCCTTTAACGTGAATTTTATTCATCGCGGCGGCATCTTCGTTGTCACGCGAAACTTTTCCCGCAAGATGAAAAACGGCGGAAACATTTTTTACGGCTTTTGCAACCTCTTCCTTGTTCGTCACAGAGCCTTCGGCGGCTTCAATGCCTGCGTCCTTCATCCAATCCGGCACGCTCGAAGCCATCACCCGCAGATTTTTCTTGCCTTTTTCCAAAAATTGACGGACGAGATGCGTTCCTAAAAATCCCGTTCCGCCGGTGATTAAGATTTTCTTTTCGGTTTTTGTTAGTGCTTTTGTTTTTTTTGTTGCCATTTTAAGGAGCGAATATCTCCTGTAATTTTTCTAAAACTTTTACCTGCGTTTCTTCATCAATTCTGCTAAGTTTCTTGCCCAAACGAGTTTTGTCAACTGCGCGGATTTGGTCAAGAACAATAAAGCCGGTTTTGCCTTCAAATTCGCAGGAAACGCGACTCGGCAGGCTTCGGCTTTTGGTCGTCATTGGAGCGATAATGATTGTTCTGACATTTCGATTCATCTCATCAGGCGAAACGATCAAACAAGGACGACGTTTTTGAATTTCTACGCCGATTGTCGGGTCAAGATCAGTCAGATAAACCTCGAATCGTTTTACCATTCCCACTCTTCCTCGTCAAAACGATTTTGAATGTCGCCGCCGAAAATTTCTTCATCTTCACCGTTCTCAGCCAAGGCTTTCTGAAATTCCTCGTCCCAATTTTCGCGCGGTTTCCTTGACGGCAGAATAACAATGCTTTCGCCACGAACTTCTAGTTCAACCTCGCCGCTCAACTTGCTTTGTTCAAGCAGGATTTTCGGGATTCTAATACCTTGCGAATTTCCGATTGTCACGATCTGCGCTTTCATAATTACAATGTAATTACGCCAAAATAAATTGTCAAGAAATCTATCAAACTACCAGGTTTTTTTGATGGGGTGCGCTTCGGTGTTGAAAATCACTTTTTTGAAATTCAGAGTTTTCGGCGGCGCGAACAAAAGATAAAAATACTTGAAAGTTTCGGCAAAAAGAAAACTCTGCATTGAATCGTTCTTTTCTTTAGTTACAACGCTTTTCAGCGCGGCATAGCCCGCTTCGGTTTTGCAGTATTTTACGAAATCGTCAAAGAAAGTCTTGCCCATTTGAAGATATTTTTCGTCGCCCGTGTATTGATAAAGATAATAAGTTGATTCGACGATTTCGGGGCGCAGAGGATACCCCGCATGAACGACTTCCATTTTCTGATAATCGAAAACTTCGGGTTCGATGCCGTGTTTCGTCCACATTTTAAACGAAGAATCCTGCAATCTTTTCGCCCGTTCCAAATCGCCCGACAAAGCTAAAACGCCCGGGAAAAATGCGTCAAGCGCGCCGTAAGTCGTTCGCGTTCGCTTGCCCGTCGTCATATCGGCATGTCCATACCAGAGTTCGCCCCGAAAATCGTCAGCCAGATATTTATTGACCGCCGTGATTGATTCCTGCCACATTTTTTTACAGTCTTTGTCGTCAAACAAAATCGCGCATTTCAGCAGATATTCATAGTAAGAATCAATCTCCGCGCTGATATGACTTCCGGTATTCGTCCATTTTCCCGTTTCGACATTGATGCGCGTTCCGACCAGACCGATTTCAGAACGGCGATTGTAAGTTTCGACCAGAGCGCGTTTCGCCTTTTCATAAAAAATCGGTTTATTTGTGAGTTTCGAAAGCGTTCCGAATTCAATTAAAAGTGTTCCCGTCTCCGCCGGATTGGAAATTTCGCCGCGCGTTTTTCCGGTTTTGAGATTGACGTATTTGTAAGGCAAACCGGTCGGCGAATCGAAAACGGGCAGAAGGCGCGTTCCCAAATCTTCCGCCAATGCGAGAAGTTTTTTATCATTCGTCATTTGAAAGGCGGAAAGCAGCCCGCCCAAAAGCCGAATCGTGATTTCAAAATTCTGCACGTAAATATCTTTGTCAAACGACAGATTTCCCGTGATGTATTTTCGAGTCGCGTCCGCCTCCTGTTTAAAGCCCATTAAAATCATCGTATCCAGCGAATCAACCGGCGTCATCAAAAGCGGCTGTTCATACCAATTATGATAGGTTTTGCTCAAAGGCTTTAAATCATCGTTTCCCCAGGCGTATTTTTTATAACCGTTCCAGGCGTGCAGAAATTCGCTTTTCACCTGAGCGGCAAGCTGCCGTTTATTAATCTTTTGTCCGGTTTGCGCGAACGAAGTTGAAACCATTGTTAAAAACAAAATAGCGGAAACAAAGATTTTAATTTTATTTATCATTTTTCGATGCCGGAATGTATCGAAATTGTATCTTATGCTTCCGCTAATTTCCATTCACCAATTTAAGGATGCGCTGTTTTTCAATCCCGCCAATTTAATAAAACCCGCGCGTTTGAATCATTCAGCAAAAATACTTTGCGCCCTTTGCGGTTAAATTCCCGGTGGAGAATCAAACGCAAAGAGCGCAAATAAAGTATTTTCAAAATAACTTCGGATTATTTTTCAATATTCTGCTTATTGATTAAAATCGGCTCGCCGAATCCGAGTTCCTTCAAACGCGGAAGCTGAGTTTTAGCGTCGCCAACCACAAGCCAGATCATTTTATCGGTGTTGAGAAATTTCTGCGAAAGAGCTTTTATTTGGTCAACCGTCATATTTTTGACGATCTGTTCTCGCTCTTTCACGTAATCGTATTTCCAACCGTATTTGCTGATATTCTCCAGCATATTCAGTTTCGCTCCGGCGGTTTCAAAGGCTCTGGCATTGCTCTTAATCAGAAAGCCTTTGGTGGTTTCCAAATCAGCTTCGGAGAAGTTTTTTGGATAATTCTGCAAGATTTCTTTGACCAATTGCGTCGCTTCCAAAGTAACATTAGTTCTAATAGCGCTGGAAATCGTAAACGGACCGGTAGCTCTCGTTCCCGAAAATCCTGAACCGATACCGTAAGTATAGCCTTTGCCCTCGCGCAACTGCTGTGTTAGCTGCGACGCAAATCCGCCGCCGCCGAGGATATAATTCATCACGGTCGCCGGATAATAATCTTTATCGGTAGCCGCTAACGCCGGATAACCGAAGCGGACGACCGATTGTTTCGCGTCCGGCACGTCGTAGAAATAAACTACGGATTTTGCGGGCGCGGGCGGCGTTTTATATTCGGGAATTTCGATTTTTTTAGCCTTCCATTTTTTATTCAGCCCGCTCAAAGGCTTTGTAATCGCCGCTTTATTCAAAGCTCCGACGGCGTGCATTCGAGCGACCGATGGCGAGAGGCTTTTAGCATAAAAAGCTTTCAAATCGTCGAGCGTGATCGCGTTGACGGATTCGATTGTTCCCAGAATATTGCGCGAACGGATGTTGTCCTTTCCATAAATCAAAAGATTGTAATGATTTTGCGCGACGGCGTTTGGATTTGCCTGCTGCTGGCGAATCAGGCTGATCGTTTTGCTTTTAACCAGATCGAATTCTTTTGCGTCCCAGCGCGGCTCCAAAAGAATTTCTTCGACCAGGGCAAGCGTCGGCTCGTAGTTTTTCGCCAGCGTATTGACTACGATTCGAATATCTTCGGTTCCGGCAAAGACGTTAATCTCCGCGCCTAATAGTTGAATGGCTTCTTCCAGTTCCTGCGGAGTTTTGCGCGCCGTGCCCTGCGTCAGCATCTGCGCCATCATATTTGCGACGCCGACTTTGTTGATGTCTTCTAAAAGCAGTCCGCCGTCCATCACGATCTCAAACCGCACGAGCGGAACTTCCGTGTTTTCAATGCCGTAAACGCGCATTCCGTTAGAGAATTTTTGCTCCCAGATGGCTGGAATTTTAACTTCCGGCGCGGGACCATAAGGCGGTTCGACCGAACGGTCAAAGCTCGAAGGCGTTTTTTCGTAGGTCGCGTTGACATTCGGGTCAACTTCTTTTTCCGCGCCCGCAACAATTTTTTCTTCGACAACTTCCGCTTTTTTCGAGCCTTCGAGCGCCAGATTCGCTTTGCCTTTCGGCACAAAGCTCGTTGCGACGTAGTTTTTGCCCTTGATATATTTTTCGTAAACGCGCTTTACGTCAGCCGGAGTGACGGCGAGAATGTTTTTAATATCCTGCTCGACAAAACCGGGATTGCCGGTCAAATAATTATATTCGGCGAGTTGCGTGGTTTTGTCCAAAACGCTCGAAAGCGAATTGTAAAACTGCGTTTCCTGACCTGCCTTGATGCGGTTTAAATCTTGCTCGGAAATGCCTTCTTTTTCAAATTTGGCGAAAGCCTCGTTGATTGCCGCCGCTACTTGGTCGAGGTCTTTATCGTTAAAGGCGCGCACGGAAAGATGCATC
>DATHTS010000891.1:0-5353 GCA_035462935.1 Pyrinomonadaceae bacterium | reverse complement strand
AAGTTATCGAAACGAGTTTGCGCCTTGCGAGTTTTGACAAGTCTTTTCAAAAACTAAAATTAAATAAACTCCTCGCGGAAAACACGCCCAAAGTTTTCGCCGATAACGACCAGTTGCAGCAAGTCTTCCTGAATCTTTTTCTCAACGCCCGCGACGCGATGCCCGCAGGCGGCGAAATTTCAATAAAAACCGGGGGAAACAACGGCGAGGTTCAAATCGAGATTGCCGACAGCGGCACCGGAATTGATGAAAAAGACGTGAAGAAAATCTTCGACCCGTTTTTTACAACCAAGCCGACCGGAAAAGGAACGGGCTTGGGCTTAGCGGTTTGTTATGGCATCATCACCGCCCACGGTGGAAAAATCGAGGTTTCTTCCAACGAAAATCAGGGAACGACCTTTTTAATCTTTCTACCCGCAAATGAAAATGCGGCAGGCTGATCGAGCCTGCCGCATTCCGAAAGTTTCAATTACTTCAGAAAAACAAATTTACTGTTTAAGTTTATCTGAGGTAATGCCGTTTATTATTTTTCACGTAAAACCTGCGACCGCGGTTATCCGTGTAATAACGGTTTCCGTTCCTGGTGTAGAGATAAGTCGCGCCCGCGCCTGCAATACCGCCAACCAATGCGCCGGTTCTACCGCCTATTGCCGCGCCGGTTCCCGCTCCGAGAAGCGATCCGCCCGCAACTTTAGCCACGCGACGTGTATTGCTGTTGTAGTGACGACGCTTTGTTCCTTTACGGCTGGAAGCATAAAGCAAACCGGCTCCGGCTCCGATCATCGCGCCGTTTCGTCCGCGTCCGATCAGAGCGCCCGCCGCGGTGCTGCCTGCAACGATAGCGATATTAGTCGCTAATCCCCGATTTTTCTTTCTGCGAGTTTGCGCCATTGCTTCCGGCACAACCGTCGTCAGCAAGAAAATAAATGTGATTGTTAATGCAAAAATCTTTTTCATAATTGTCACCTCAAACAAAATGTTGATGTCTTGCTTTAAGTCAAAGACCGTGCCAAAACGGGAAAACGGCTGTTTTTGCCTGTTAAGTTATTTTGACAAAACATTTAAAAAGAATCGGAAATACTGTGTTAAAATTGAACAGAAAAGACAGTTACACACTATTTCGTGCCTGATTTCTTGACACGCGCACGATTTCGTTGCAATTTAGCATTACATTTCTTTTCAAAATCTTGAGGAAAATTCAAATGAAAAAAATCTTAGGCAGCTTTATTTTTCTGGCGCTTTTCGTCTGCTCGTTTGCCGGGCAGGAAAAGCCGACCGCCTTTGTCGGCGCGAGGATAATTCCGATTGTCAGCGCTCCGATTGAAGAAGGCATTCTTTTAGTTCAAAACGGCAAAATCCAAGCCGTCGGCGACGCGCGAACCGTCCGGTTGAACTCCAATGTTCAGGTCATTGACGTAAAAGGCAAAATCATTATGCCCGGACTCGTTGACACGCACAGCCATATCGGCGAAGGTTCGGGCGCGGACGGCTCAAGCCCGATCCAGCCTGAAGTTCGTCTTTTAGACGGGCTGAATCCGCGCGCTCAAAGCTTGCAGCGCGCCCAAACCGGAGGAATCACAACCGTAAATGTGATGCCCGGTTCGGGTCATTTAAATAGCGGTCAGACGCTTTACCTGAAACTGCGCGACGACGCGAACACGGTTGACGAGCTTTTAATTTTCGATAAAAACAATAATCCCGCCGGAGGCATCAAGTTCGCCAACGGTACAAACCCTTTGCGTTCCGGCGGCGGAAACTTTCCCGGAACACGCGCCAAATCAGCCGCGCTCGTGCGCGAGCAATTTGTCAAAGCGCAGGAATACCGCGAGAAAGTTCGCAATGCGAAGGGCGACCTGACCAAAATGCCGCCGCGCGATTTGGCGATGGAAGCGTTGATCGAAGCTTTGGAGGGAAGGCGCACCGTGCATTTTCACACGCACCGGCACGACGATATTATGACGGCTCTGCGGTTGAAAAAAGAATTCGGTTTGCGCGTCGTGCTCCAACACGTTTCCGAAGCGTGGAAAGTCGCCGATGAAATCGCCAAATCCGGCGCTCATGCTTCAATCATCGTTCTGGACTCGCCGGGCGGCAAGCTCGAAGCGGTTGACGTAAAAATGGAAAACGGCGCGGCTCTCGAAAAAGCGGGCGGCTTGGTTGGTTTCCACACCGACGATTACATTACCGATTCGCGCCTGTTTCTGCGCTCGGCAGGTTTGGCAGTGCGAACGGGAATGTCGCGCGACAAGGCGCTCTACGGAATGACGATGGCGGGCGCGATTATGCTCGATTTGCAAGACCGCGTCGGCTCTCTCGAAGCGGGCAAGGACGCCGATTTTATCGTGCTTTCCGGCGATCCGCTGAGCGTTTACACGCACGTTCTGCAAACATGGGTAGAAGGCAAAAAGGTTTTCGACCGCTCCGACCCGAAAGATTATCTGATCGCCGTCGGCGGTTTCGGCGCGGGCAACGAACGCGAGATTCACGTTGACTGCTATGACGGTCTGGGAGGACAAGAATAATGGAAAATGGAAAATGGAAAATGGAAAATATTTTAGTTGTGGTTGTTTTACTGCTTACTGCTCACTGCTCACTGCTCACTGTTTCCGCCCAAATCGCCGTCAAAGGCGAGAAAATCTGGACGATGACTAGCAACACGCCGATTGAAAACGGCGTTGTCCTGGTCGGCGCAAACGGCAAGATCGAAGCTGTCGGGACAGCCGCGCAGGTAAAAATTCCGGCAAATTACAAAGTCTTGAACGCCAAAGTCGTTACGCCCGGTTTGATTGACGCGCACAGCGTCATCGGCATCGCCGGTTATCTGAACCAGCCGCACGATCAGATGCAAATCGAGGCTTCCGCGCCGATTCAGCCCGAGCTTCGGGCGATTGACGTTTATAACACGGAAGAAAAGCTGATTGAATGGGTCAGAAGCTTCGGCGTAACGACCATTCACACCGGACACGCGCCCGCCGCGCTCATGTCCGGTCAAACGATGATCGCCAAAACCGTCGGCAAAACGGTTGACGACGCCGTTATCGTTCCGACCGCGATGATCGCCGTAACTCTCGGACAAAACGCCCTAAATTCCGGCGGTAAACCGCCCGGCACGCGCGCCAAACAAGCCGCGATGCTCCGCGCCGAATTAATCAAAGCGCAGGAAGCCGTCCGCAAACAGGACGCCGACAAGGACAAAAAACCTGAAGATAAAGCGAAACAGCAAAGCGAATTGCGAGCCGAGATTATGCAAAAAGTCATTCGCCGCGAAATTCCGCTGCTGGTTACCGCCCACAAAGCGCAGGATATTATGACCGCTATCCGGCTCAGCAAGGAATTCAATCTCCGAATAATTCTCGACGGCTCGGCGGAAGCCCAGCTTGTCGCCGACGAAATCAAAAAATCCGGCTACCCGATCATTCTCCACCCGGCAATGTATCGCGCGGGCGGCGAAACGGAAAGCCTTTCGATGATTTCGCCCGCCAAGCTCAAAGCCGCAGGCTTAAATTTCGCCCTTCAAAGCGGCTATGAAACCTACGTCCCGAAATCCCGCGTCGTCCTTTTTGAAGCCGCAATCGCGGCGGCAAACGGTCTCTCGTTCAGAGACGCTCTGGCAACGATTACGATTGACGCAGCGCGGATTTTAGGAATTGACAACCGCGTCGGCTCACTCGCACCCGGCAAAGATGCCGATTTGGCGCTTTTCGATGGCGACCCGTTTGAATACACAACGCACAACATCGGAACAATTATTGACGGCAAAGTCGTCAGCGAGATTGTCCGCTAACAGAAACGTTTTAGGTATTGCAAATTCCAATTTCTTTCAAAATTATGTTTCGGAGCTTGATTTTATTTAAATTTGGGTTTTAAATTTAGATGAAATCAAGCTGAACATTGAAAAGTAACCGACAAAAAAAGTCGGTTAGTCGTGTGGTTTGAGAAAACCGCGCATAAACTGTTCGTCAAATTCTCTGAACGACCGAAATACGGGTTCGGGAGGTTTATTGGCGAACTCAAACAGTAAGCTTTAGTCGGTGCGGCGGCAATAAGAAAACCTTCGCGCCGGAAGAGGCTTTTTGAGACCGGGCAGGAAACTCAAGGGGTTTTGAAGTATTTTCACCTAAATAAATTCTAAATAAGGAGAAAAGTTATGAGATTTTACGGTCTTTCAATTAGTCGTCTCGTAGTTTGTTTTGTCGCTGTTGTGATTTTGTCCCTCGCTGTGCAGGCAGAAATGAAGATGCACGTTATTAATGTGGGACAAGCCGAAGCGATTTTATTTGAATTCCGAAATCACGCGATTTTGGTAGATGCCGGAAGTCATAAAGATTCCGACACAACGCATTTGTTTGAATATCTGGATAGGTTTTTTAATGGCAGACCTGATTTGAATAAAACTCTTCATAGCGTTGTGGTTAGCCATCCGCATATTGACCACACAAAAAATCTGCCTGCGGTTTTTCAACGTTATAAGGTTTTACATTTTGTCGAAGGCGGCGGACCTGACGACAGTCTTGGAATCAGACCGGTCAAAGAGGTTCGCGCGATTCTTGCGCAAGAGCCAGCCAAACATCATAAAATTTACGCCCGTGATGTCAAACGTCCTTCGTTTATGCGTTCGTGGCGCGAGGAATTGATGAATGGCTCGGAAGTTGACGTTCGCTTTTTGAGCGCCGGACGCAGGTGTAATGATGAAAATAACGCTTCGCTCGTGATGCGCGTCGAATATAAAGGTAAAAGTTTCTTAGTAATCGGCGATGCCGAGGAAGAAGATACGGAAAATGGAAACGTAGGCTGCGGAGGATTGCTTTATCGCCTGCTCGATCCCGTCGCCGCTTTTCCCGAATTGCTGGATATTGACGTTTACAAGGTCGGGCATCACGGCTCGCGTAACGGGACAATTGACGCTTTACTCGAAAAAGTCAAACCGGCTTTCGCCGTAATTTCCGCCGGAGACAACAGAATCAATCAGGTTGCCAATAGTTTCAGCGCCTGGGATCACGGGCATCCGAACGAGAGAGCCGTAAAAAGGCTTGAAGGAAAAGTAGAACGGAACAGAACGCCGAAAAACGTAACCGTTATGCGCTCACAGGAATCCGCTGTGATAAATCGCTTGATGAGAAAAGCTATTTACTCGACGGGCTGGGACGGCGACATCGTTTTTACCGTAAGCGCGACGGGAAACCTGGAAGAACCGACGATTTCAAATTAGTATTCTTTTCGCCGAAAAGATTTCGCAGCATTCATTAATACGGGTTATTAGAGCGGTTAAAGAATCAGTGTAAGGGAAGGGCAAGCGTTTTGAGTCCCGCCTTTAGGCGGCTAATTGTTAGCGCAAAGCCGCCTAAAGGCGGGA
>DATHTS010000890.1:0-1901 GCA_035462935.1 Pyrinomonadaceae bacterium | reverse complement strand
GACGAATGGTTACGGCAAAAAGAAAGTCCTGGTAGCGATTTTCCAGCGCGGCGCGGTTGACGGGTTGAATATGGTCGTTCCTTTCGGCGAAAGCGAGTATTATAATTTGCGCCGGAATATCGCCGTTCCGAAACCGAGTCAGAACGAAGGCGCGATTAATTTGGACGGCTTTTTCGGTTTTCATCCTTCGCTGAAACCGCTTGAAATTTTCTGGAAAAACAAACAGCTTGCCGTGATTCATTCGGCAGGCTCGCCCGACAATACTCGCTCGCATTTCGACGCGCAGGATTATATGGAATCCGCAACGCCCGGCATCAAATCAACCCGCGACGGCTGGCTCAATCGCCTTTTGCAAACCAAAACGAGCAAAGAAGATTCGCCGTTTCGCGCTGTTTCGATGACCGGACAACTGCCGCGCAGTTTGATGGGACGCGCTCCTTCGATTGCGATGACCAATCTTTCGGATTTCGCTATCAAAGCCGGAATTTACACGCAAAGCGTGCAGGGCGGTTTTGAAGGAATCTGGCAGGAGAATGTGAAGGATTCTTTAGGCGAAACGGGCAAAGAAACTTTTGAAGCGGTTAATTTTCTAAAACAAGCCAACCCTGCGAAGTTCCAACCGGCAAACGGCGCGCAATATCCAAATTCGCCTTTCGCCCGCTCGTTACAGCAAATCGCCCAACTGATAAAAGCCGGAGTCGGCTTGGAAATCGCTTTCACCGACACGCCCGGTTTGAACTGGGACACGCACGCGAATCAAGGCGGTTCGCGCGGGCAACTTGCAAATCTTTTGCGCGATTTCGGGCAGTCAATCGCTGCATTTGCAACCGATTTAGGCAAGCAGATGGATGATGTCGTGATTCTAACAATGTCGGAATTCGGCAGAACCGCGCGGCAAAACGGCACGAACGGAACGGATCACGGACACGGAAACGCGATGCTCGTCCTCGGAAATTTCGTTAAAGGCGGAAAAGTTTACGGCGATTGGAAAGGCTTAAAATCCGACCAACTCAATGAAGGACGCGATCTGGCAGTTACAACCGATTTCAGGGATGTGTTTGCCGAGGTTTCTTATAAACATTTGGGCAACCAAAATTTGGATAAAATCTTCCCAAGTTATTCGACGAACCCGAAGAAATTTAAAAATTTCCTCACTTAAATCCTCCTCCAAGCAACAAAAAAAGGATGAGGGATGAAGGATAAAGGATGAATTAAAAATACAATCAAGCATTTTCTTATTCATCTTTCATCCCTCATCACTTTCTTCCGCTCCCGGCGAGAAACATTCATTTTTCTTTTACAGCATTTATCTTTTAGAGACCAATAAATAGAAAAGCGCGGCAGGTTTTTGGAGCCGCGCTCGGTAGGTTTTTCCAAGGAAGGAATTTATGGGGATAACAATAAAGTTTATCTTTCAACAAACAATACTGCTGGGGGATAATAGAAGGGACCAAAAGTTTTCAAATTTTTCGCGTCGAACTTGCGACGCGCCCCGCAATCTAAACAAGTTCGGTAAGAAGCGTTTCGGTTGCCGAATGGTCGGCTCAAGAGCTTATGCCAGCAGCCGAACATTTTACCGATTAAACCTATTTTCTCGCCGAATTCTTTTTCGGTGCGTTTAATTGCTTCTTCCGCAATTCGGGTTTGTTCTAAAAGTTTTTGCATCTCTCATTGTTCTCCTCACATTAAAATTAATGCGATTTGTTTTCGCTCAATTGAACGAAGCAACAGGAGAGCTTTTGCAAATTTTAAGATGATGATTATAAGCAAAAGTTTGTCCTATCGTATTTTTCCGCCTTTCTATAATTTTTTAATTTCGCTAAAATCTTTCAAAAGGATTAAAAAAAGAAATGACGAAAAAAAGTATTGAGATTTTATTGTTGATTTTATTCGTTTTTGCG
>DATHTS010000889.1:0-3049 GCA_035462935.1 Pyrinomonadaceae bacterium | reverse complement strand
ACAAAAGCAACAGCGCAGAGCGAATTGTTGATTGCCGAAAATTAAAAATTCAGTCGCAAAAATAAGGTTTCAAACCCCCATTAAATATTGAGGCTTCAAGGAGGTAAAATGACGAAAATAGCCATAGTTCACGATTATTTTATTCAGATGGGCGGAGCCGAGCGCGTCGCCGAAGAATTACATTCGATTTTTCCGGAGGCTTCAATGGTCACGACCGTTGATATGCGGCGAGAGATTCCTCGCGCCATAAAAAATTCGCCGGTTAAAACCTCATGGATGCAGCATCTGCCGATAAACCAAAAAAATCACAGGCTGTATTTTCTGCTTTATCCTTTTGCCGTCAACAGTTTGGATTTGTCGGATTTTGATTTGATTATCAGCAGCAGTTCGGGCTACGCGAAGGGCGTGAAAAAGAAAAAAGGCGCGGTTCATATCTGCTATTGTCACACGCCAATGCGCTGGGTTTGGCGTTATGAAGACTATGTCGCCCGCGAGCAAATGGGAAAAGTGAGTAAAAAGGTTCTGCCCTTTTTGCTTTCAGGTTTAAAAAAATGGGATTTGCGAGCCGCGCAGCAGCCGGATTTTTATATTGCCAATTCGGAAGTTGTCGCTCAAAGAATCAGAGAATTCTACAAGCGCGAAGCGATAGTTATTCCGCCGCCGATTGATGTGGAAAGATTTTCGATTGACGAGACGGACGGAGATTTTTATTTACTGCTTTCGCGGCTTTCTTCCTACAAAAGGCTCGATTTAGCAGTTGAAGCCTGCAAAAAACTCGACCGACCGCTGGTTGTTATCGGCGACGGACCTCTTCGCAAGCAGTTGGAAGAACAAGCCGGACCGAATACGAGATTTTTAGGAAGGCAGCCCGATGAAATCGTTGCAAAATACGCAAGCCAGTGCCGCGCGCTGATTTTCCCCGGAGAGGAAGATTTCGGAATGACGCCTCTGGAGATTAACGCTGCGGGTCGTCCTGTTATCGCCTTCAACGGGGGCGGCGCAAGGGAAACTGTAATTGCAGGCAAAACCGGCGTTTTCTTCAAAGAACAAACGCCGGAATCTTTGATGGAAGCAATCGAAGAATTTGAAAGTTTGAACTGGAATCGTCAAGCGCTGCGGCAGCACGCCGAAAAGTTTAACAGAAATGTTTTTGCTTCCCGCATTCTCGATTTTGTGGGCAATGCCGCTCCGGTCGTTTCAACAAACGAATTTTTGGAATTAAAAGCAAGTTCGACTTTTACAGTGCAAAAAGGTACAGCTTAAATCAGGAGAAAAAGACGTGTTAGGGCATTTTTCATTGTTGGAAACAAAGCAAAGCGTAAAAAAAATCAACACGCAAAAACTCATTTCAACCGTTAAAGCAAACCGTGTTGATGAAGAAACTATTCGTGTTTTGAGAATCGCTCACGCTAGCCTGACTCCTGCTCTTCGCGGTCGGGAGCGCGGAATCGCCCGCGTGTTTCCTCAAGTCGAAATGGAAGTCGTCGCGCCCGAGCATTGGCGCGAAACCGATGTTGACGTTGAAATCGAACCGGATGAGTTTCTCGCCGTCCGCCCGTCGAAAACGTTTTTGTCCAAACACATACAGCTTTTCGCCTATGACCCGCGCCCGATTATCGAAGTTTTGCGGCAACATAAACCGCATATTATTGATATGGATCACGAGCCGTACAGCGTGCCGTGCGCCGAAATTATTACCTTGCGAAATCTTTTCGCGCCGCAAACTCCAATCGTGATGCAGACGGCGCAAAACATCCTGAAAAAATATCCGCCGCCGTTTTCGTTTCTGGAAAAACGCGCCTTAAAACAAGTTTCCGCAGCCTATATGTGCAGCGAAACGGTTCGGGAAGTTTTGGTTACAAAAGGATTCAACAAGCCGATGCAAATCGCGCCTTTCGGTGTTGATTTGCAGTTGTTCCAGCCGAAAACGGATTACGAATTGAGCAATAAAACTTTCACCATTGGCTATGTCGGGCGCTTGCTTCCGGCAAAAGGATTGCTCGATTTGGCTGACGCGCTGACGAAAATAAAATCTGAAAAATGGCGGCTTCTGGTCGTCGGCGACGGACCGGCGAGAGAACCGATGCAAAGCAAATTGGCTGAACACGGTTTGCTCGAACGCTGTGAATTTGTGGGCGCAGTTCCCTACGAAAAAACGCCCGAATATTTCCGCAAACTCGACGTTCTGGTTATCCCGACGCAAACTACCAAGACAATCCGCGAGCAGTTCGGGCGCGTGATTATCGAAGCGATGGCTTGCCGCGTGCCGGTAATCGGTTCGACCTGCGGCGCGATTCCCGAAGTCATCGGCGATGCCGGTCTTGTTTTCCCCGAAAGAGATTCCGAAATTCTCGCGCAGAAATTACGGCAAATTATTCGAGATGATAAATTGCGAAATGATTTAGCTTACGCGGGAAGACGGCTTGTCGAGGAAAAATATACGTGGGAACGAGTTGCGGAAAGAATTTTCGACCTTTACCGTCAGGTTTTGAAACGACCGAACCTTTAGGTGAGAACTGAGAAATAAGAACTGAGAGGTGAGACAAGGAAAGTTACAAGCTTTCAGTTATAGTTATTCCAAAGTAAAAACCCGACAAATTCCCGATTTTAAATCTGAAACTAATCTTTTTATCCAAAACAATTAATTATTATACAGCCAGAATTTCAGTTGCGGATTGTTTCCTTCAACTGCCAACGCAGCTTTGTAGCCTGGAATCCGGGGAAGTTTTTGTAAAGAAAAAAGCGGCTGTTGAATCTCCTCGAAACTATCAACCAAATTCGACGGAAATTCAATAAGCAACGACGTTTCGATTTGATTTGGCGGAATTAAAAAACCGTCGCCGCTCGCTTTGAGATACACCTCTTTCAGCGTCCAGCAATCGAAAAAAAATGAAACTCGCTCCGTTTCAGAGAGCATCTGGAAATGCGCGATTTCTTGCGGCGTCAGACACTGCGAAATGATTCCTTCTTCGATAAAATCGGTTTTAATGCGTTCAAGATCAACACCGATTTCTCGTTCGCGGGTAATCGCGTAAAGAGCTAAACCGCC
>DATHTS010000888.1:0-8691 GCA_035462935.1 Pyrinomonadaceae bacterium | reverse complement strand
GAGCGATTCTTCGAGCGATTCCATCAAACCGTCAAATTGAAACGAACCCCAGATAAAACGCACGCCGGGCGGAATAAATTTTTTCGGGTCTTTCGGGTTTTCCTTCGGCGTGATGAAATAGCTGATCTTTTCCGTCATTTTTCTCACGTCGAGAACCGTCTCGCCTTCCTGCGGCGCGTTTACGTCAAACCAAAGCTGCAAAGTGAGTTTGGTCGTCCCCGCGCCGACAAACTGCTGCGCCGGAGTTCCGCGCTGATCGCCCGAACCTTCCGGCGTTTGAATCTGGTTGGCAAAGCTGACTTTCAGAGTTTCGGGATTAAACTGCACCGGAACTTTTTTGGTCGGCGCGGCTTCAGGCTTTGCCGGATCAATTTCCTGTAGCTCGGCTTTGACTAATTTTGCTGATACAGACATCTTATTTTCTCCTTAACTTTTGGTTAGCAGCTCAAGCGATTCGTATGCAAGCTGAAATTCTTCAATCGCCACGCCGCCGTCTTTAGCGTTCAAAGCCGGCGCTTTGAGCTTGACGGGAACGCAGCGCGACAATAAAAATTTCGCTTTAACTTGTTTATCTGCGGAAAAAATAACGACTTCGGCATCCGCCCGCGTTTCAGGATTGGTCTGAATCAGCTCGACCCATTTCCACAGATCGAAAGTTTCGGTCATCCCGCGCTTGAGCGTCAGAGTTCCGTAATTCATCGGACCGGTCAGCCGAATCTGCTTGCCGTTATTGCCGCCCTCACGAATCGTTTTCACGTCCATCGTCGCTTCCAAGCCGTCGCACTCGGCAAAAGCGGCGTCGCAAATCTGCATCGCCACGCCCTCAACCTTTATTTCAACGGCAAAATTAAATGCCATAAACGGGTAATTTACTTTTTCGTTTGTCGAAGGATTTGTCATTTTTAGTTCCTTTAAACTGTTTCGGTTACGCTGCTTCGCCCGCCTGCGTTGACCAGTCGAACGGTCACGAATTTCAGCGGCAGCGATGGCGCGACGCGCAGCTCGACGATGAAACGACCTTGCTCGATACTCTGGAAATTGTTGACCGAATCGCTGACGACGACCTGATATGAAACTGCCGGGGTCGCGCCGGCAAACGCGCCGCGCGCGAACATTAAATCGAGAAGCGAGTTGAAGCCACGCCGAACCTGCCGCCGAAACCGCTCGTCATTCGGCTCGAAAACATAAGCCGCGCCGTGTCTCAAAGCCAGCCTGCGAATTAAACTCAAAAGACGGCGGACATTTATCTGGCGCAAATCCGGGTCGTCGCTCAATGTTTCGGCGTTCAAAACCAAAAATCCGGTCGGCTCGTTTCGGACGAGATTTATAAAACTGTCCTGAAAATCCAGGAAGCTTTCGCGCCGAAATTCTTTTGCCAAACCCAGAACATTTAGCAAAGGCTCGTTTGCCGGAGCGATCCACGCGCCGCGCTGAAGCGAGCGATGAGCAATCACGCCGCAAACCGCTCCGCACGGCGGAACGGTTCGCACGGTTTCAAAATTGTCTTCCCGCGTCATCAGCCACGGATGATAAACCGCGCCGAAGCTCAAAGCCTTCGCTTCGTCCGCGCTGAAAGGCTCGACTCCTTTGCTTGCGGCTGTCAAGCCTTTTGTCGTTTTGAGCGTCGAAATGTGCTGAACGGCGTTTTCCTTGTCAAAATGTTCGGGCAAATCGAGAACGGCGAACAAATCGCCGCGCGCCGCGCACATTCGCAGCAAAGCGCGTTGGACGGCGAGTAAAACATCCGCTTCGTATTTTTCGGAAGAATTTACAACCCAATTTTCAGCCGCCGGAATTTTGACTGCCAAACCCTCCGACCAATTGCTGATATAACTGCCGATTCGGGCTTGAACGCGGTAATAATAAATGCCCGCGCCGCGCCGGGAAACGGTGAAATTTGTTTCTTTTTCGTTGTAAATTTCTTGCGGAAATTGGAAATCCGGCGTCGCCGATTCTTCCAAAACAAACTTTAAGGATTTATCCTCTTCTTCGCTTTCCCAGATCAGTGTAAACTTTCCTGAAGAAATGTCTGTTTCCTTGACGGTAAGATTTTTCGGCGCCTCGACAATTCGTATTCCGCAATCTAAAAAATTTCCCCATTCCGGCTTTTCGACGCGCTTTACGTCCGGTTTTCGGCAATCCTGAAAACGCCACCATTCCGGGCGCAAAGGCGGCGATGACGGAGGCGGAGGCGACAAAATCATCTGCTCGCTGTCTTTTTCCCGATACCAGCCGCGATGAAGCGCGTCAGGCACGGAAATAATCGTGGCTTCTTCCAAAGAAAGATTTGTGAAAACCGGATTTGTCAGCGAGTTTTCAGCGGCAACGGCGGTTGTCGTTTCCGGCGCGAGCGCGGCGTGAATTCCCCAAAGGGTTCGCGGTCGCGGGCTTAAATAACGAATAAATTCCGCTTCGTTCAGAAGATTGTTCAAGCCCGTGTTTTTTAATTTTTCGTCGAGAAAAAGATTTTCGTCGAATTCCTCTAAACCGTCGCGCTGTAGTTTTGTCCCGGAGAGGGAAACCGCGCCGAGATAATTTTCGGGGAAAGCCGCCGGAAAAATCGGGAAATAGAAACCTTCGCGGTCGCCGTTTCCGGCTACCGGAGAAGATGCGAATTCGCCGTTTTGCGTCCAGGCGGGAATTTCGGGAGCGTTTTTATCCCTGCTTTCGGGAAAGCGGTATAAATCGTCGTCGGTCGGCAAGTTTCCCCAAAAGCGCTCGCCGCCCGAATTAAATGCCAAATCGCTCAGTTTGATAAAAGATTTTTCATCTTTTTTCACCCAGATTTCAAAAGCCAAACGCTTGGCATTTACCGGCGAACTCGGCAATGGCGGCGAACCCGAAAAATCCTCCGTCTCGGAAAGATAAATTCCCCTGCAAACAACCAGCGCGATTTGCTTTTCTTCCTTAACCTTTTCCGGTTCTTTCGGCTTCGCGGTTTGCGCGGTTTCGACTTGAAGGCAAAGCCATTTCTCCTCAAATTTTGTAATCATCAAACTGCCTGCCGGAGGTATGTCGGATACAGGCAGACCGGAAAATTCAAGCTTGATTTTCGTTCGGGGTTTTTCAGTGCCGGTTTCGCTTGTTCTCACAAATTCTAATTTGGCTTGATTAATTTTGAGCGATAGCTGCGAAATATCTTCCGAATCTTGCGGGCGCGTCCACATTTTGACCTGAACATTTTCGGTGTTCGGCAGATTTTCCAAGGGCAACTCTCGCATCCAGATAAAACGTTCCGAGGTGATTTTTACAATCGGCTTTCCAATATGCGGCGAAAAAACCTCTGCGCCGTCTTCGATTTTATCGGCTGTCAGAAGCAGAGCTAAACCTTTGTCCGAAAAATCCAGCCGTAATAATTCGCCCGCTTTTATCGGCTCGTTGGCGGGAACTTCCAGATAGAGAATTTTTTTTCCGTTGGAAGGTGAAGTTACACCATTTTCAGTAAAACCCCTTAATTTAACGGCGCGTGAAAGCACAGCCGCGCCGATTTGCAGATCATCCGACCAACTTCCTTTGGAACGCGCGCGAACGAAAGCAGGAATAATGTCGTCAATTTTCTGATTATTAAAATGAACGCAAGCCAAACCCGAAAGCGGGAAGAAATTGTAAGCGGCGCGATTACTTGGATTTTGCCCGGTCGCTTTAACTCTCGCAACACGAATTACCCAGCAGCGTTTTCCCCCGTTACGAAAGAACGCCCGCACGGTCGGCGCGAGATAGGCGTAAACCGTCTCGCCCTTTTCCTTATCCCAAACGAGCGGCAGATTCTTTCCGAAAATCGCATTGAACTGTTCCGCCGTTTCCATGACGACCGGAATTCCAATCGGACCTGACGCGGCAAACCCGATAAACAACGCGATGTCCATTCTCGGCAAAACGTCCTCGCGCGAAGCCGTCCGGGCTTCAAAACGAAAGCCCGGCAGACGGCGGATTTTTTGATTAGTCGCCACCATAATCGCTTTTGACTCGCTGATTTTGAAAACGGTTTCGGGGAGAAACGCAATTAATGCGGTAACTCTGAACAAAACCAAAATGAAAACAAATTAAGCAGAAAAAGTTTTCAGGTAAGAAAAGTTCTTGAAATTGCCGTTTTAACGGCGCTTATTTTTCCTTTTGCCTTTTTACTTTTCCCTTAAACGGCTTATTCCATTTCCAGACGTTCGTAGGAAAGCGTCAATTCTTCCATCGCCACGTCCGTGCCTTTCGCGTTCATCGGACCGCCGACATACTTGATGATGCGCGCGTTGAGCAAACGCCACGTCAAAACAGGCGCGGAGTTTGTTTTATCTTCGCTCATCAGGTTTATCGTCACGTTGCGAACGCCGTTCGTCGTTCCGTTGCGAATATCGTTCAGCCAGCCGTATAAATCCAAAACGCCGATTGCGCCGCGTTTGAGCGTTACGTCGCTGGCTTTGTTCAAGCCCGTGATTTTGCGGACATTATTGGTCGGCTCATTTCCGTTGCGGTATTCGACGACCGTCATTTCCATCCCGATATTGCTGCATTCCTGAAATCCGGCTCGAATTCCTTGTCCTAAATCAACCGTAAAATTAAACTGCGGATACGGATTTGCTCTTTCAGTTGCCATTTTTCCTCCTCAAAATGCTTATACTTTTCTGTCCGCCGTCCATTGACCGATGCGGAAAATTACAAATTCAGCCGGTTTAACCACCGCCACGCCGACCAGACAAACCAATCGCCCGTTGTCCAGATCATTCTGCGTCATCGTCGAACGGTCGCATTTTACAAAATAAGCTTTTTCCGGTTTTTCGCCCAGAAGCGCGCCGGAAACCCATTCGTTGTAAAGAAAATCCTGGATCGTCTGCCGGACGTTCGCCCACAGCGCTTCGCCGTTCGGCTCGAAAACCGCCCATTGAGTTCCGCGGTCAATCGAACGCTCGAGATACGCGAAATAGCGACGCAGGGAAACATATTTCCATTCCGGGTCGGAACTCGTCGTTCGCGCTCCCCAAAGCCGGAAACCGCGTCCTTCAAAGAAACGAAAACAATTGACTCCTTCGGGATTCAAAACTTCCTGCTGGGCTTTGTTCAAGGTTTTTTCAAACCCGATGGCAAGCCGCACGACCTCGTTTGCCGGAGCTTTATAAACCGCCCGCTCGACATCGTTGCGGGCGTAAATTCCCGCCACAAAACCGCTCGGCGGCAGATGGATTTCCTGCTGCGTTACCGGATCGAGAACGCGCACCCACGGGTAATAAAACGCGGCGTATTTGGAATCAATCCGCGCCCGCATCGCGCGCACTTCGGCAATTGCTTGATTTTCGCCGCTGTCTAAAACGGCGATGCGGTATTTCATCCGCTCAGCGTGTGAAATTAATAAATTAATAATTGTTGAGGATTGTTTGGAATAGACCGGATCGGAATGACCATAAGTCGAGCCGGGCGCGGCGACAATTGAGATATCTTCAATATCTTCAAATGCTTTCAAGCCCGTTTTGGAAGATTCGGTATCCTTTGCCTCGCCTTCATATTCGTTAGCCGTCGGGCGCATTCCGTCATTGCCGCCGTCAAGCAGAAATGAAATCGAACGGTCGTCGTCGGTTGTTTCATCATTCAAAAGATTGTCCTGGAGGTTATCGTTTTCCGCGAATAAAAGCCGCAAAA
This sequence comes from Pyrinomonadaceae bacterium, assembly GCA_035462935.1. Classification (GTDB taxonomy): domain Bacteria; phylum Acidobacteriota; class Blastocatellia; order Pyrinomonadales; family Pyrinomonadaceae; genus DATHTS01. Next base: position 3,066 of record DATHTS010000888.1, on the reverse strand, counting down.
CATCAGAGCCTGTTTTCAATTTGTTGCCTTCAATAACAATCGGCAGCCGTCTCGCTTCCGCTATACTTGCCGGTTCTTTGGCAAATTTGTCGAAAACGGAATCGGGCGCTCCGGCGCGCTTGTGATTCGAGTCGAGCGCCAGATCGGAATAAACGCGGGTGTCCGCTTCCGGGTCTTCGACCGCTTTTGTCGTCACCGTTAAAGAAACAACGCGAATCCGGTCGCCGTCATCAACATCCAAACTATCTAATTTTAAATCCGCGCTTGGAGAAATCGCGGCATTTAACGGCTCAAACTCCCAAAGAATATCGCCCGTCGCCGGATCGCGTTTCTTTTGAGCGATATAAAATCCGCTTTCGGTCGGAATCGGCGGCGAAGTCGGAGGCGATGTTCGGGGCGCAACATTTTCAATAAATACTACGTCGCGGTCAAGCAGGCTTCCGACAGTCGGGATTTCCTTTTTCTCGCCGTTTTCTTCAATTTCCGTTTTTCCCAGAACGCTTTGCCCGAGCCGTAAAGTCAGCCAAACCCGCATTTTTCCCAGTTCGCCGGGAAAACGCGCGCTGACCTTTATCCAAGGGGCATCTGGATTCGGTTTGGCATTCTTATCCTTTAATGGCGGCACGAAAGCTTTTGCGTAACCGTCGCTGACGACTACCGGCTTTTCTTTTCCATCATCAGGATCAACTTCAAATTTAGTTACCGGTCTAAACGTCCGCGAAATATAAAGCCGTTTGCCGCCCTCTTCAAAAAAAGCGCGAACGGCGTGCCACATATAATTATCTATTTTCTCCTTTGAGTCATCATTAGGATTTCCGAAAGCGAATTGCTCACGGTCTCCGTAAACGCGCTCAAATTCTCCCAGACTCGTGATTACGTCCGGTTCTAAATCTACCGGACCGTAACGAGTCGGACCGATAAAACCCGTCGTTGTTGTGCTGACGCCTTCGATTGACTTGGCGCGATATGAAACTTCCTCGATAAAAACACCGGGGGCAAGATATTCAGGCATTGATTTTTCTCCTATAAAACCGGCTTAAACCGCCGGGCTAATAAATAAAAAAGACGAGCGAGCCGATGCTTCGTCGGACATCGGCGATAAAATTTCGGATTTGCGCGGACGTAAAATCAGTTCTTTGCCGAATTGCAGAACGGCTGTTTTGAATTCTTCGGTTTGCCCGGCGTCCGTCCAAAGCTTTCCTTCCGCTTGAGCCAGCGCGAGCCGTAAATCGGGAAAAACTTCCTCGTCGCTTTCCGTCGAATTCGGCGGCGAAGATTGAAAAATACCGGGTTGGTATTTAACGGTTAAATCCAGCATCCATTTTTGCTCCGCCAGCGAAACGCTTGCCGCGGCTTCCGGCGGCGAAGCGATCGGATTGTTTTGCGGCGGAAGAGACGGGAAAATCAAGGCGATCTGCCCGTCGCGGTCGGCAATTCCTCTGGCGACAAGATTTCCGCCGAGCCGAGCTTCCAAAACCGCCCACGAAGCGGGCTTATCATCAACGCGGCGCAAATGAGCGCGGATCACAGACATTCCGTCCGAAACCTTTCGCGCCGGGGCGGAATACAACGGGATACTCGATATGTTTTTATTTGGGGATGAAGCCGGAATATTCTGCCATTTATAGATACCTTTGACCGGAAGCTTGACGGTAAAATAAAAAGGCTGGAATCTTCTTTCGGTATCAAAAACCTCGGCGACATACAATTTTTGCGGCGGATTATCATTCCAAAACTGGGCGTCGCCTTCGCCGAAGGGAAAATTTTTCAAACCGCGAGCCTTATGCAAAACATAAACGCCCCTGCGATTGGGAAAGGCGAACGTCCTGTTTTTCCGATTATCTTTTTCGAGCCTCTGCGAGTCCGGATAAACCGAAACGTTCAGTCCGCCGGTTACCCTCTCGCCGGTCGCCGCGTCGTGAAAACAAACTCCGAGCGGAGCGGCTATCGAAAGTTTCTCAATTATTAGGAGCGGGGGCATATAAGCTCTTATTTTTGAAATAAAATATTAAGTTTTAGCAAAATCTATCTGCCGCGTTTGAACCGGGGCGAATTCTTCCTCCGCGGGAAGCGTCGAATCAATCCCCACAACTCTGGCGATGTAGCCTACCGACGCGGGCAGGCTGACCTTAAAAGCGCTCCAGAGATTAGATATATCCTGGAGAGAAAGCGAATTGAAAATTATCTGGATTGTTTCATTCGGCTGGAAAACGTCTCTTTCGGGACCAAACTGGCTTAACCTTCCGGCGGACAAGACAGGCGCGTCCTCAAGCGTTCGCATCGCCCAGCCGAGAATTCTTTGCTGCTTAACAACGTCTTCCGCCCAAACCGTCAGCAGATAATACAAGTCGAGCGGAAGCGGCGCCCGGCGGGAAACTCCGTCCAAACCTGTTCGATTGGGCAGGTTTCTCATTCCGGCGTTGACTTCGATTCGATAAAGAAAAAGTGAAATACCTTCCTTCATTGGAGACAGGAGATTTGCAGGCTGATAAAGCTCGAATCGGGGATTCGTGAACTCCGATTTGGGAATATTGTCTGCCAGCAAACCTAAAATAGTCTGTCCTGTTACGGCGATAGCGGAAGCTTTTGCCACAAGTTCGTCTCCTATCGGGAAAGTGAAAAAAACGGGAAAATTTGTTTTGTGAGATAGCTTTGGATCTACTCAAAAACAAAGACAATTAAATAAAAAACTCTGGGATTAAATTACTTTTAAAAAATCAAAGCAATTTGAAGAAAACCTGCTTGTAAAATGGTATCGGCGATACTACACCCGATTTAAAGGATTGTCAAGAAAAATTTTAAATTTTGTTGGCGGCAGATAATATGTCCGGTTGAATTAGCACATTAGATGTCCGCTTTGAGCCGGTGAAATTAAGCGAAAATGGCTTTGGAGAAAGGCTGTGAAATAGTTGGGAAATGAAAACGGATAAAGCGATAACTATTATAAAATGAGAACAGAACTTAATTCTACTTTGTTAAGTTAGATTAACTAACAAGATTTGGTTTTTAGCCCGTGAATACGGGCGATAGCATAAAGCCTCGTGCGTCAGCGCGAGGTTAATATCC